>CAYWAD010000018.1:0-21964 GCA_964456045.1 uncultured Lachnospiraceae bacterium | reverse complement strand
TATTCTGCTCCTTCATCGCCTGAGCAACAGCATCGGAAAGACCGCCGGAACGAGCGAATATTCTTCCGTAATAAGAAGCGTTATCGAGATCGCTTTCGCCGAGCGTCGTTATGTCAATGTCGCGGCTGTCGTAAAGCGCCTGAAGCTCCTCAAAAGTCATAACCGCGTCAACATAAGGCTTAACGTCATCGAGCTGAGCCTCGGCTTTCTTTGCCGTGCAAGGTCCGATGAAAACGACGCGAGCGTCGGGATCGTTTTCCTTAATATATTTAGCGAGAGTTGCCATCGGGGACGCGTTATGTGAAACGAGCGGTAAAAGTTGCGGGAATGCAGACTTAATGTAAGAGACAAACGCCGGGCAGCAGGAACTTGTGAGCATTCCCTTTTCGGCAAGCTCGCGAGATTCCGCCATAGCGACCATATCCGCGCCGAGGGCGGCTTCGATAACGGTATGGAAACCGAGATCTTTCATTCCCGTAACTACCTGACCGAGCTTCGCGTATGTAAACTGGCTGGATATTGACGGAGCAACCATCGCATAAACCTTATAGTTTTTATTATTGTCGCTGTTTTTGATAAGATCTATTACCTTCAGTATGTAAGAACGGTCGGTAATCGCTCCGAACGGGCACTGATAAACGCAGGCACCGCACTGGATGCACTTACTGTCGTCGATAGCGGCGCAGTTGCTCTCCGTGATCGAGATAGCCTTGACCTTGCAGGCATTCTGGCAGGGGCGCTTACGGTTTACGATCGCCATATACGGGCAAACCTTAGCGCACTGTCCGCATTCAATGCACTTTGTTTTATCTATATGAGCAACGTGATTGTTGTCAAACGTGATAGCTCCGCGCTTGCACACGTCCTCGCAACGATGAGCAAGGCATCCGCGACACACGGAGGTTACTTCGTAGCCTGCGGCGGGGCATTCATCGCAAGCGATTTCGATAACCTGAATAATGTTTTTGTCGTCCGGGTCGCCGCCCATGGCAAGTTTAACACGTTCGGAAAGGATCGCACGTTCCTTATAAACGCAACAACGCATTGTGGGTGTTTTACCGGGGACAATCGTTTTCGGTATATCGAGAACGTTTTCCAAAAGTGTGTCGTTCCAAGCCTCGCGTGCAACCTCGCGAAGGACTTTATATTTAAGATGTTGCACCTTTGTATCAAATTTTCTCATTTAGACTCTCCTTAAAAATAGCTGACTTTTATGCGCTTTCCCATTCGTTTGAGGCATGTGGAAAGCTCCTCGACAAGATTCATTTTTATGTTGAAAGTTATCGGCAAATCCGGATTCTGATGTGCGGGGTTTACCGCACGTCCGACGTAAAAATTGATGTCCGTTGCCTCCTCGAACAGCAAGCGGCTTATCAGCGAAGCTCCGTCATGTTGGCGGCTCCACTGCTCATACTGTGTATTTTCTCCGAGGTGGTCCTTCGCGTACTCAAGCACGCGGTTGATCGTTATAACGCCTTCGGTAACAAGATCGACTCCTTCGATCTCCGCTATCGGCGGAACGTCCGAGCGCTCGAAATTCAGGCTCGCCTTGATCGGCTTACGCAAATATTTCGAAACGATAGACGACGTTGTGCCTCCGCAAACGATATGTTTTCCTTCCTTAGAAAAGAACAGTGACATCATTCTGTCGCAATCGTCGCGATTTGCTGGCGGACCGAACAAAAGGTTCATAGGTTCGCGTCTGCGGACTCTGACGATGCAAGCCGTTGCGTCGTCGCCGGGCTTGTTTCCGTAAAGCTTGTTACATTCATCAACAAGCATTGTGGACAGTGTTTTCGCCGTATAGCCGGCAGGGGCGAGCATCTCGATGAAGCCGATGATTTCTTCCCTTTTCCACCCGAAATTATAGGCAAGTCCGATCCCGGCGTGAGGGCATCCGTCACTCATGGCAACAAAAATATCGTTTTCCTGAAGCTGTATTTCGGATTTCAGTATCTTTTTGCCGTCAACATTCATTTCGGTTGTGGGATAATCGTAGTTTTTCTCATCTCGGATGAGTATCACCTTGGGATTATCGTACTGAATGATTTCGGCGAATCTGTTGTTTTTGATTTGTATTATTGTAAACGTCGAATACGCAACACCTCGCACCGAGCAAACGGGCAAGGTCGCGGCAATGGTAGACACGCACTCCTCAAGCGGCAGTCCTTCGGACATCATGGTGGAGATTATTTTAGACGTCAGGGTTGAAAGTATACTCGCCTTAACTCCGCTTCCGAGGCCATCGGCAAGAACAACAACGGTATTGTTTTCGTTTTCCTGCTCAATCACGTCAACGTGATCTCCGCAGAGCTGTTCTCCGAAATGATTTATGCTTTTGTATCCGATATCAGCGCAAAGCTCATTCATCTTCGATCGACTCCTTAAGCTTTGTCAGCGCGATCTTCGTTTCCGCCGCCGTTTCTCCGAGAAGCGACGCGATCTCCTGAACGATACGCATCTGTTTATCAACGACCTTATCAGCGACATCTATCGTCTGACGACTGATATTTTCCTTACGTCTGCGAGCCTTTTCGTCCTCGGTTATATCACGCATAATGCCTATGAGCAAATGCGTTTCGTTATCGTAAACGACCGTTTGCTCGACGTAACGCTTATATTCGGCAAGATAAACTTTTTCGTCGCGAACATCTTTGCCGGTGTTAAGCACCTGAACAAAGAGCGCAGGATCAAGGACACGAATGACCTGGTCTCCCACAATATCGGACGCTTGTCTTATGTTCATTATCTTGCGCGCGGCTTCGTTGATCTGCTGCACCTCAAGCTGCTCGTTAAGCACGATAAAACCGTTCGGCGAGTTATCAACGATGGCATCGGAGAAGCTTTCGGCTTTGTCCTTCAAGAACGGCAGGCACATGGAAATTTCCGCCTTGCCCTGATAAACCGCGATTGCCTTTTCGCGGCAGGTATTATAGCCGCAGGTACCGCAGTTAAGCTCCTGAGACGGCTTGTACTTACCCATCTGACGAAGGAGCTGAGCGATCTCCGCTTCTGTCGGCACAGGTGCTTTCTGAGGGATATACTCGAAATACTTTCTTATTTCGGCGTTTTGCGGCTGTTCGACCTCGAAATCCTTTTCACCGGCATAATCCGCAACCGCTATATAGTCCTGAATAGTGGAATAATGATACTTTTCCATTACCGGACCGTTTATACAGCTTCCGACGCAAGCGGACATTTCGATAAAACATTTATGAATCTTTCCGCTTTCGATCTCGCGGAGGGCGTTCATGCAGTTTTCCACGCCGTCCAGTGCGAGATATGTATATCCGGGCGCATTTTGCTCCATCGTTTTGAGTATACCGCCCGTTGTCGGGAAAAAGCGCGCACGGCTTTTTTCGGTATCATCGATTTCCTGCTTTAGCGTTATGTGTTCGTCGTTCAACCACTTGGTAAGTTCGTCGTATGTCAAAACGGCATCGACAATGCCTTCGTAATGCTCCGCCTCGTCCTTTTTGGCGACGCACGGACCGATGAACACGGTTTTCGCCTCCGGCATGCGCTTCTTTATATCAAGGCAATGAGCCTGCATCGGAGAAACGACATCGGCAAGATACCCAAGCGCCTTCGGGAAATGTTTCTGAATCAAAAGATTGATCGCATGGCAGCAGGAGGAAATAACAACATCGTTTACATCCTCGCGGAGCATACGTTCATACTCGGTCTTTACGATCGTTGCGCCGATTGCGGTTTCTTCAACTCCGGCAAATCCGAGCTTCAAAAGCGCCTCGCGCATCGAATCTATTCCGACACCGGGATAGTTGGCAATAAAGGATGGTGCAAGGCTAACCACAACGGGCGCGCCGCTGTTTATGAGGACTTTAACCTTTTCGGTTTCGTCAACGATTTCCTTTGCATTCTGCGGACAGACGACAAAGCACTGACCGCAAAGGATGCATTCATTTCCGATGATATGCGCTTGGTTTCCCGAAAAGCGTATTGCCTTTACCGGGCAGTAGCGTATACACTTATAGCAGTTCTTACAATTCAGCTTCTTAAACGATAAGCAGTTCGCCATAGCTACTATCTCCTAACAGTTTAGATATTGGCAAGAATATGTTCCGAAAAAAATTCCTTGAAATTCTCTTTTGTGATACCCGTGTAGATTTCGTCATCGACCTGAACGGTAACTCCGACACGATTGCACTTTCCTATGCAGAAGCTTCCCGCAAGCGTGACCTCGTCACCGATTCCGGAATCCTGAACGGCTTTTTGTATAAGCTCAACTATTTCCGCAGAACCTTTCAAATAGCACGAGCTTCCCACGCAAACCTGTACTATCATTTTATGCCTTTATACCTTTGCGCGAACGTTCGTCTCGAAGAATTCTTCAACAGTATCGGGTGCTACAGAATGGAATTCGTCATCAACCGTTACGCATACACCCTGCTGACATTTGCCGAGGCAGAACGTAGCCGCAAGCTCAACCTTGTCACCCAGATTGTGCTCTGCGATAAGTTCCTTAAGCTGTTCAACAACCTGTCTTGAACCTTTGAGATGGCATGAGCTGCCGATACATACTGTAATTTTCATTTTTTGTCTCCTTTTTTAGGGAATAATTTCTTTATATGAATTCGCTTTTTCGCGTCAACTCGTCATTCGTTGACACATTCCGTATTAGTATATCACATTTTTTCTTTTTTCGCAACAGCTTTCATTGAATTATAATTATATAAATAATACCATTACTACAGCACAAAATTTTATGCGCTTTGCAAAAAACTTGCATTTTAGACGACAAAAGCGTTCATAATCCCGTCGAAAGCAGAATAAACTGAAAAAAACGAAGTCGGCGGTACTTATGAAAAAATTTTTTTCGGATCAAAAATTTATCGGATTTGTTTTTGTGTCAATTTCGGGCACTTTACTTCACTTTTTATATGACATAAGCGGCGGAAATCTCTTTTTCGCGCTTTTTTCGGGCGTAAACGAATCGACTTGGGAGCACATGAAGCTCATCTTTTTTCCGATGCTTTTATTCGCACTTATCGAATGTAAATTTTTCGGTTGCGAGGACGTTTTTTGGTGTGTGAAATTGTGCGGAATCGTCAGTGCGATCTCTTTGATTCCGATACTTTATTACACATATAACGGTGCATTCGGAAACTCTCCCGATTGGCTCAACATCTCATTTTTTTACATCTCCGCGGCAGCGGCTTTCTTGCTTGAAGCAAAGCTTTCAGAGAGAAAATCAACATGCAGATTTTCTCAATCGATCTCGATTTTCGTATTATGCTGCATCGGCGCTTCGTTTGTTATTTTTACCTTTACTCCGCCCCATCTTCCGCTCTTTGAGGATCCGGTAACCGGGCTTTACGGAATTATGTAAAATACAAAAAATAAAATCCCGTTTTTTGATTTATCTGTTGACACAAACAAAAACTAATGTTAATATTATTGTAAAATTTTAATTAATTTTAAGGAGATAATATTTATTATGAAATGCCCCAATTGCGGTGTTGAACTCAACGAAAGCGCCGCTTTCTGCACATCCTGTGGCTCTCAGATTTCCGCTGAGAATAAGCCTGAGGCTCCTGCCGAAGCTCCCAACGCGCTTGACAATATCATGGATAAGCTTACCCCGTTTGCGGTTAAAATCAAAAATTTCTTCTCTATAAAAAGAAATCTGATCGCAGTAGGCGGAGTTCTCGCAGCACTCGTACTCATCATCATTATTTCTTCCGCTGTTTCTTCCGGTAACACAGGCTTCACCGAATATGACAATTATTACGGAATATCCTACAATGACGACGGCAATCTCGTTATCCTCAACAAAGGAAAGATGATTGAAACCTCGATCGAATGCACGGCAGAGTCCGTTGTCAGCACAACAAGATCCCAAGACGGATCTGTTATGGCCATAAGAGCCGACAAGGTTCTTTACTATGTTAAAGACAATTCCGTTACAGAGGTCGATGAAGAAGTCTTATCCCTGAAGCTCGCAACAAGCGGTAAGGCTATCGCATACATAGGCGAAGATAATTCATTTTATCTTTATACGATCGGCGGAGATTCCGTCAAGGTCGAGGACGATGAAAGCATTTCCTCATATACAATCTCACCCGACGGTAAGTCCCTGCTCTACTCCGTTTACAACGAAGACAAAAACGAATATCCCGTTTACTACTTCAACGGAAAAGAATCCGTAAAAATTGCCTCCGACGGCAGACCTTGCGGCGTTTCCGACGGAGGAAAATATATTTATTACTCCGCAACAAACGACAAGAACGAAACCTATATTTACTGCTACAACAAGAGTAAGGACGAAAAAACCAAGCTTGAAGAAGTATACTACTATTCCTTCAACGAAGATCTCTCTCAAGTTCTTATCCTGAGCCCGGATTCAAAGACATACATAAGCTCCAATGGTAAGGATGCCGAAAAGATCAGCAACAAGTGGGTTTTCCTCATCACGCCCGAAAAAACCATCACCGAAAACAATATTAATCCCGTTGATGATTTCTACGGCAAGTATTTCGTCGGCGACAGTTCGATCTATAAAATCGAAAAGAACACAGAAAAGACCGTCAAGCTTGTTTCCAATATTACGAACTACCACATGAGCGACGATTTTGAAACTCTTTACTATACAAACAAGGATTACGATCTGTTTGTAACAAAAACAAGCTACGACGAAAAGGCTAAGGAAAAAGCTAAAGAAATCGCCGAAGAAATCTCCGATTTCGTTGTAACAAGCGATTCCGACCTTGTATATTACATATCCGACGATGAAGTATTTGCTATCAAGGGCAACGGCTCCGGTGAAGCAAAGCGCGTTTCTTCCGACGATGTTGATTCATCGCTCTTTATAGACGGAAACGACAACGTTTACTTCATCTGCGACGGTGAATTCCACGCTGTAACGGGCAAAAAGACGTCCGTTTCCATTGTTGAAGATTATTCCTACTTCTGGGACTTCGGCGATTATTTATACGTTTTCGATGATGATTCCTGCTACTACGCAAAGGGAACAAAGGTTGAAAAGCTCTTTGATTATGCGGATTTCGCAATAAAACATTAAACATAAAAAAATCCCGTGCATTTTGCACGGGATTTTTTTAATTTCGCTTCATTTGACGCAAAAATGCGAGTACGGCTGAAAGCAACGTAACGGCTGCATACGCAAGAACTATCGTTAAATGCGGTACACATTCGATAAAATTGCCGTCGAGTATGGATTTTTCAAGTTCAACCGCGTGATAAAACGGAAGTGCTTTCGACACAGCCTCGAACGTTCCTCCGACAAGCGAAAGATCAAACCATATACCGGATAACCATGCGGTCAGATTCGTCAGTATCGCTCCGCATATCCCCCCAACCTGCTTCACCGAAAATACGCTTCCGCACAGAAGTCCGAGCGAAACGAAAAACACTGCCGCCGGTACTAAAAAAACTACGGCGTACACAACATTGACCGAGAACGAAAGTCCGAGTAAAAGCGCCAAAACATACGTCACAACGCATTGGCACAGCGCGATCGGAATTACGGGAAGTATGTATCCGAGTATGTAATCGGATGCTTTAAGCGGAGTTGTGTAAAGGCGCTGAAGCAATGCGCTTTCCCGATCCTTCGCAACGAGATTTGCCGAAAAAAGCGTCATAAACGCAAGTCCGAAAACAGTTATTCCCGGAGTCAAGCGCTGAATCTCAAACAGCGAAACAGGTATTTTCGATTGGATTGCCGAAAGGAGCAGCAGCAGTACGACGGGAAAACCGAGGCTGAAGCAAACGGTCAACGGATCGCGCAAAATCTCCTTTGCCGTTCTCGAAGAAAAAGTCATTAGTCTCATTTTGTTCCTCCGTTTTTTATTATCTCAACAAATGCATCATCAAATCGGTCTTTGTTTGCAGCCGCTTTCAGTTCATTTGCCGTCCCCACGGCAATAAGCCTGCCGTCCTTCATTATTCCGATCCTATCCGACAGCGCCTCTGCTTCCTCCAAATAGTGAGTTGTAAGAATAACTGTCGTATTACCTTTCAGCATACGAAGTGTATCCCAAAGCTCGCTCCGCGCGATAATGTCAAGTCCCAAGGTCGGCTCGTCCAAAAACAGAATTTTAGGTTCGCTTACAAGCGCCATAGCGATACTGAGACGTCTTTGCCATCCGCCCGACAGCTTGCAAGCACGCTTATTCATAATTGAAGTCAAATCAAAACGTTCCTCAGTACGTTTAATCGTCTCCTCCGTTTTTTCACGCGTAAAGCAATAAATCCCCGCAATCAGCTCCAAGTTTTCCTTAACTGTTAAATTCGGTGCAACCGCAGTCTCCTGCGGCGACACTCCTATGACGGATTTCACCTTTTCACGCTCGTTTATTACGCTCGCGCCAAGCACAAATGCGTCTCCGTCATCGGGCTTTGTAAGGCACGACAACATCTTTACCGTCGTTGTTTTTCCTGCGCCGTTGACCCCCAAAAGCGCAAAAATTTCGCCCGAATTCACTTCGAGATCAAGCGCATCGACAGCGGTAACGTCCTTGTATTTTTTCGTTAGATTTTCGGTTTTGATTCCGTACATTGATATTTCTCCTTTAACCTCATTTTCATCCCCTCGTAAATGTCCGTAAGCGCATCCGAAACGTCCGATATTTCCCATGATATGTATGATGTGGCTATCATTGAGGCAATGCCGTGAACGAATATCCACATTTCAAGATGAAACTTTCGCGCGTCCTCCTCGGAAACACCCAAATTTTCCGAAACAATACCTATAATTTTGTTCACACTGTCGTCCGCTTCCTTTGACGGCTCCGGATTTTCACGCATAAAAAGCAGTTTGAACAGCTCCCTTTCCTCTTTTGCAAATCGAATATATGCAATTCCCGTTGATTTATACGTCGGATATTCTCCGCTTGCCATTTCTCGGCTAAGATACCCCTCATAAATTCCGTAAGCATGCTCCGCCACATCCTCGGTAAGCGCTTTCATGGACGTATAATTCGAAAAGATAGGCTGTGTCGAGCATTTAAGCTCTGCGGCGACAGCTCTCGCATTGAGCGAAGCAAAGCCTTTCTCGCGAATAAGCTTGATTGCGGTATTTATTATTGCTTCCTTTGTGATTTTGCATTTCGGTGGCATTTCTTGTCCCTCTTTTCGTAAAGTAACATTCGTTATATAACCAATGTTATTTTAATATATTTGAATTAATATGTCAAGAAAAAATTGCGTTTTATAACTTCGTTTACGCAAATTTGTCAAAAAAGAACAGGCATGACCGAAATCATGCCCGTTTTGAAGACTTCACATATTATTTTTCACTGCACATTCTGCTTCGGGAAGCTTATCGTAATTACAGTCCCCTCTCCAAGCCGACTTTCTATATCGACCCCACCGCCGTGAAGCGCAACTCCGTTTTTTACAATCGAAAGACCGAGTCCCGTACCGCCCACGGCGCGCGAATGACTTTTGTCAACACGATAAAATCGCTCAAATACACGTCCGAGGTCATCTTTGGGAATACCTATTCCGGTATCTGAAACACGAATAAACGCGTTATTTTCGCTCTCTCCGACAAGGACGGCTACCTTACCTCCCGATTTATTGTACTTGATCGCATTATCGCAAAGATTATATACGATCTCGTGAATGATATTCTCAACACCGACAAAAAGAGTGCTTTCCCCCTCAAGTTCAAGGGATACTTCCGCTTTCGCCGCAGCCTCGGAAAGGCGCTTTACCGTCTTGTCCGCAACGGCATAAAGATCAACTGTCGTTCTGTCAGGAACGGCATTTTCGTCAAGCTTGGAAAGCGCCATTATGTCGTTGACAAGCACTATCAAATGCTGTGCTTCACTGTATATATTTTCCGCGAAACGCGGCACGTCCTCAGCTTTGACAAGTCCTGCGGAAATAAGCTCTGCCGCGCCGGAAATTGTCGTGAGCGGCGTTTTCAGCTCATGCGACACATTAGCAGTGAATTCACGTCTGTACGAATCCTGAAGCTCATGCTCCGCGCGAAGCTCCTGCATCTGTCGATCAATCTCCACATTCTGCTCGTGAATCTTTTCGACAAGCGGCTGAAGCTCCGAATAAACATCTCTGCTGTCCTGGTAGTTAAGGTCGATGTCGTGAATAGGCTTTGTTATCTCGGACGATGCCTTAGCCGCAAGCACCAGCGACGTAAAAATCGCAACGAATATAATGATTATGACAGGAGAAATCAAGTCTATGATCAGCGCCGCAACGGTATATTTCACGCCTGAAACTCGCAAAATGCTACCGTCGGAAAGACGAACGGCACAATATGCAATCTCGGCTTTTTGTTTCGTCGAATATCGAACGGCTTCGCCGATTCCCTCCTCTCGTGCTTGAGCAAACTCCTCCGTTTCCAAATAATTAACGGACGGAGCATCGGATTCTGTATCGAATACAACCTCCCCGGATTCGGATATAACGGTTATTCGATTCGAAACATCCTCGGACAGAGTCAAAATGAACTCGTCTCCGCTGACCGCATAGGCGGACGAAAGATAAATCGCCTCGTTTTTGAGCTCATCAACGTATCTTTCCGAGAAATATGTATAAAGCACAGTGAGCGTCAATGTGAAGCACAGAAAAAACACCAGCATTGAAACGCCGAACATCCTGGAAAAAAGCTTACCTCTCACATTTTCCTCCGATTTTGTAGCCGACCCCGCGTATAGTCTCGATAAGTGCGCCGGCTTCACCTAGCTTTTGGCGCAGCGTTCTGATGTGGACATCCACGGTACGGCTTTCGCCGTCAAACGAATAGCCCCAGATGCGTTCGTGTATCATATCTCTCGTCAGCACCTTGTTTTGATTTTTCATAAGCATACAAAGCAACTCGAATTCCTTAAGCGTAAGCGCGACGCTTTCGCCGTTGACCGTAACCGAATGACCGATTTCCGAAACAACGAGCGGACCGAGCGTATATTCGCTTGCTTTATTCGTTCGCTCAACGCGTCGCAAAAGCGCCTTTATTCTAGAAATAAGTTCCATCATGCCGAACGGCTTACAAATGTAGTCATCCGCTCCCTTATCAAGTCCGACGACTTTATCGTATTCCGTTCCTTTTGCGGTCAACATAATTATCGGTATCATTTTGGTTACAGGCGACTCACGCAGACATGAAAGCACCGTCAATCCGTCCGTCTCCGGAAGCATTATATCGAGAAGTATTAAGCTCGGCAATTTTTCTTCGATCGCGGCGTAAAACTCCGAAGGTCGCTCAAAGCCTTTTGCCTCAAGTCCGACACTTTCTATTGCATAAACCACTATATCGCGTATGCTTTTATCGTCTTCAAGAAGATAGATCATATCCGATCTCCGTTTTTTATCATTATACTGTAAAGTATTATATTATATTTTTCTTTCCACCGCAAGGAGTGCTTTGTAAAATTAATTTTACAAAAATCATTTCTATTTAACCTGAATTTAACCCTCGCCTTCTTTACCGTTTTACAAAAAATAATTATAATTAAATTAAACTCAGCAATCTCGAAACAAAGGAATTTATTTATGGACATATTCAACATTATAAGCCTTGCCGGTGGACTTGCGTTCTTTCTTTACGGTATGCACGTTATGTCTCGCGGTCTTGAGCGAATGGCCGGCAGCAAGCTTCAACAGCTTTTGAAAAATATGACATCAAACCCGTTCAAGAGCATGCTTCTGGGCGCAGTGATCACAATTGCGATCCAATCATCCTCCGCGACAACGGTAATGCTTGTCGGTCTCGTCAATTCGGGAATCATGACGGCGAACCAATCTGTCGGCGTTATCATCGGAACCAACATCGGTAAAACGCTCACGGCGTGGATGCTTTCGCTCGTCGGTCTCGAAACGGACAATTTCTGGCTGAAAATGCTCAAGCCCGAAAATTTCTCTCTCATATTTGCTCTCGTCGGCATCATTCTGATAATGATGTCAAAAAATGCGAAAAAGCGCGACATCGGTTCGATACTCGTCGGCTTCGCGGTGCTTATGTACGGTATGAAGCAGATGAGTGACGCGGTAAGCCCTCTTGCCGATATGCCCGAATTTGCGGAAATCCTCACAGCGTTCAACAATCCGATTCTCGGCGTTCTCACGGGTGCCGTCATCACGGCTATCATTCAGGCGTCCTCTGCCTCGATCGGTATTCTTCAGGCGCTCTCCCTCACGGGTAACATCACCTACGGTATGGCGATCCCGATCATTATGGGTCTCAACATCGGTACTTGTGCAACAGCTCTCATTTCTTCGATAGGCGTCAGCAAAAACGCAAAAAAAGTTGCGGTAATTCACATTCTTTTCAGCATCATCGGAACTGTTATATTCCTATCGCTTTATCTCATCGCAGACGCGGCGTTCAACCTTTCGTTCACGGACCAGGCAATCGGCTCCGGTGCGATCGCACTTGTACACAGTATCTTCAACATCGCAACAACGATCGTTATCTTCCCCTTCTCGAAACAGCTCGTTAAATGCGCCGACTTCATTCTTCACGATAAAAACGGCGACAAGCCCGAAAAAACCGAGCTTATCGACGAAAGACTTATCGCGACTCCCTCCATCGCCATCAATGAATGCGACAATGTAACAATGAAAATGGCGGAAATCGCGGCAGAATCCCTCAATACCGCGCTCGACAGCATAAACGGCTACAGCAATGCCGCCGACAAAAAGATCACGGAATTTGAAGATATGCTCGACAAATACGAGGACAAGCTCGGAACCACGCTCGTCAAGCTTTCGTCGAAGAAACTCAACGAGGCGGACTCACACAGAGTTTCGAAAATGCTTCACTCGATCGGCGATTTCGAACGTCTCGGTGACCATTCGGTCGGCTTGCTTAACGTCTCGAAGGAGCTTTACGAAAAGAAGATCTCTTTCTCCAACGTTGCGAACGCAGAAGTAGCGGTGCTTACTGCCGCAGTCCGCGAGATCGTTTCGATAACGCTTTCCGCTTACGAGCACAACTCCCCCGAAGAAGCAACCGCCGTCGAGCCGCTTGAACAGGTCATCGACACTCTGGTTGCTACGATGAAGGGACGTCACATCAAGCGTTTGCAGCAAGGTCAATGCTCCATCGAGCTTGGATTTATTTTGACGGATCTGCTTAACAATTGTGCGAGAATTTCCGACCATTGCTCGAACATCGCCGTTTCAATAATCGAAATCGCGCACGACTCGTTCGACACGCACAAATACTTAAACGACGTTCGTCACGGCAACAAATACTTCAACGATATTTTCGATTCGTATCTCGAAAAATATCAGATCTGACAAAGAAAAACCGTATGCACCTCGGCGGTGCATACGGTTTTTTGTTATTTTTCGAAAATTTCGCCGTTTCTGTACGCATTATAAACCTTTTCGAACCAATACGCCACATCGGGGATCGGGCGCACATCTTCGAAATACGCTTCGGCTGTAAGACTGCCGTTTTCGTCGGAAAGCTTCGACTTTACAACCTTGGAAAAGAAGATTTTATCCGTCCCGGGAGGTTCTCCGGAAAGAATTTCGGCAGTTTCTCTGTCCGTGATGAGGTACGAGCCGCGCGATTCTCCGCCGTTTTCGATGTAAGCGCGAACGGATCCGAGCATCATGAGCTGCGTCACAAGCACGTCACGATAAATATAAAGCTCGCGGAGCGAGCGTGCGTCCGTTACGCCGTAATCGGCAAAGTGAGCCAGCTCGGCTTTGACATCCGATTCGAGTGCGGAAATTTCGGTCGGGCGGCGCAAAAACGAACAGGATTCCGTCATTCTGCGCGCGAAATTCATTCTTTTTTCGCAGACGGAATCGAAGGTCAATTTCTCTTGTCCGTTACCGTAAATGACTACCATATCGGTCAACGAATCATGGACATTATTTTGTTTTTTTGCGATTCTGTGCGAGATCATTTCCGCGGCACGAATACCGCCGACTTGAGTTGAATTCAACGCCGAGCCGCCGGGACGCTGCACACCGAAAACCCCTGCCGCTTCGCCTATAACAAAGAGACCTTGGACGCCGCTTTCATACCATTTGTCCACCGCCACGCCGCCGTTACAGTGCTGAGCGCAGACCGCGATCTCCAGCGGCTCGGAATAAAGATCGACACCGAAAGAAGCATACAGATCTATCGCAGGGCGGTTCATTTCCGCAAGTCTGTCAATCGGGCGTTCGCCCGTCGCATCGCAATTGACAAGGTAAGCATGCGCTTCTTCTCCTGCCGCAGAAAGGTCGGTTTTTCCGTTTACCGTAAGCTCGGACGGATTATGCAAAAAGTCAAGAAACACTCGTCTTCCGAGGCATTTTTCGGAGAACACCGCAAGATCGACTGCGGACGAAAGATACCCATTCTCCGACTTCACTCTCGCAGGAGAAAACGGCCATTCGTAACCTTTTTTGAAGATGGATTCAAGCACCGCGCGAGGCGAATCAATGTAATCCGAAAGAAATTCACGCGCATTTTCACCGTCGGCATCCGTGGAGATGTAGCGCGGAATGACCTGCTGATAGCTTCCGGACACATTCCACCTCGGAGAAACCGATGCAAGCCCGTACTGACTCTCGGTGAGGTTGGCTCCCTCCGCTCCGGCTTCAAACGCAAGACCGAGCGCGCAGGTCTGACTTTCGGGATAAACCGTCGATTCGTATACTGCGGACGGTCCACCGACTGCCAAGACAATATTTTGTGCTTCGAAGATCGAATAGCCGTACTCATTGTCGACGGAAATGTCGTTTTCCGAAAGCGTCAACACGCCCGTGACTTCGCCGTTATCCGTGATTATTCGAACCGCGCGGGTTCTGTCGTAAAACGGTATGTTTTTTGCCGACACCTCGCGTTCAAGCGCCTCGGTCATATATTTTGACGTAAGCGGACCGCAAGAGGTCGCGCGTCCGGCGGTATCGTGATCCGTGCGATAGCCCGTGTAGTTGCCGTATTCGTCATGCGGAAACGGCACACCGATTGTGGTTAGGCGGTGGAAGCCACGAAGCGAATTTACGGCTTCGACATAGGCAAGATCTCCGTGCATGGATCCTGCTTCGAACATATCTTTTGCCATCTCCGAGGCGCTGTCATTCGACGCGAGCTTATAGTAAGTTTGCTTGTCGCTGCCGGTGTTGCGCGATGTGCCCATTTTCCTGCCCTCGCTTATCATTGCGATCTTTTCCGTCGGCACACCTTCCTCAAAAAGCGCATACGCGCATCCGAAGCCCGCGGCGCCGGAACCGACAACAACGGCATCGTAAACTCGCACGGGAACTCGGTACCCGTTGATATTTACGTATTTATCGGGATTTTTTATGTTAATATTCACTTTTTCCCCTTACTTTTTTGAGTTGTTTTGACTTATTTTTCTGATTTATTTTAGCACATACAAGCAAATAACACAATAATCAAAATTAAAATATTAAATTTTCGCGCAGCTCTTTTATTCAAATTAAATTTATGTTATTATATAAAGAGGTATAATTGAGCGCTTTGCTTCTTTCGATAAATTCGATTACATATAACGATACACGGAAAGGATGCTTTTCGCCCCGAAAAGCAACATTTTTACTATGGATTTCAACGATTTTTCTCTCCTTTATCCCTCCGGCACTTCCTACAAATCCGCCCCACCGAAAATTTCGGCGGAAACGATAGAGCAGCTTGAGCTTGACCTTTTGTTTGATTTGAAAAATTCCTCACTCGAAGAATTTTTCACCGTATCTCCCGAAGTAATCCGATACCGTCAGGACATTTTTTACGACATGCTCGAACACCCCGAAATCGCGGATACGCTTTCAAAGGTCACGCCCGTACTTTTGGACATCGAGGAGCTTCGTCGGCTCGAATCCAGCCTTACATCCGCAGGCAGCGGAAACGCGCAAGCATATCTTTTCTCGCTGACCGAAATCGAGCTTTACACATCCTGCCTTTCGATCTTGAAAAAGGGGTTTGAAAATTGCAAAGGCAAGCTTCAAAGCGAGGCATTAAAGGCTCTTTCCGAAAAGATAATCGAGCTTACGGAAAGCGAATATTACTCGAACTTAAACAAAGAGCTCAACGAGCTTACACAGCGCGTCAGAGACATAAAGAGCATCACACTCGGCGTCAATCTCGATTCGCAACTTCGTCCTGTTTACGCAGGCGTGCTTTCTATCAATCCCCGTCCGTTCAAGAGCGGCGAGGTTCTTGACAAGATTCTTCGTCTCAGCTTCAAAAACGACAACGAAACCTGTATCGCACAGCTTTCTCCGTTCCTCAAGGGTCAGTCGGAAAATCAGCAGTACGCAACAACACATGCCTTTTACGGCGCGATAAACGACGTCTTCAAAAGCTCCGTTCATTCGTGGAAAAAGGTCGTTTCCGAGTATGTTCTCGAAAACACAGACTTCCTGCTCAGGTTGCTTCCGGAAATTGAATTTGTTGTCAAAAGCTCAAAAATCATCTCGGCGCTCAGCAAACGAAACATTCCGCTTTGCCGTCCCGACGTCAGACCGATGGAGGAAAAAGCGCTTGCGTTTAAGTCGCTTTGCAACCCGGTCGTCGCTTTGAGAATCGAGGACGACATCGTTCCGAATGACCTCGTTTTCGACGAAAATGCGATGATATATGTTCTCACCGGTCCGAACAGAGGCGGTAAATCCGTTATCACCTGCGCTCTCGGTCAAGCGGTTGCGTTCTGCATGCTCGGTCTGCCCGTGACTGCGGAATCCGCCGTTATTTCACCTGCCGAAGGAATCTTTGCTCACTTTCCCACCGGAAGCGAGGACACCATCGACAAGGGGCGCCTCGGTGAAGAATGCGCCAGACTTGAAGAAATCTTCGATCACATCACGGAATACAGCCTCGTGCTTCTCGACGAGTCACTTTCATCGACAGGCTCATACGAAGCGTCATACATTGCTGCCGAGGTTTTGACCGGCTTTGCCGTTCTCGGCTGTCGTGCCCTTTTCTCGACTCACCTGCACGAGCTTGCCGCAAAAGTTGACGAGATCAACACCGAATCCGCGGCAAAGGGCGGCGTGAAAATCGACAATCTCGTTGCCGGAATTTACGAAGGAAAGCGCAGCTTCAAAATCGAGCGTGCGCGCCCCGACGGAAAGAGCTACGCTCGCGACATTGCCGAAAAATATAATCTTTCGTTTGACCAAATAATGAAAAAAGTTTCCAAATAAGTGAAAGGAAATCGACATGAAAGACTTACTTAATCTTATCGAAAACAATCCCCGTCTTACGGACGGCGAAATCGCCACCATGCTCGGCAAGGAAAAGGGTGAAATCGCGGAAATGATAGAAAAATGCGAGTGCGACGGCACAATCGTCGGCTACAAAACGATCATCGACTGGGACAAAACCGACCGCGAATACGTCAGCGCTTTCATCGAAATAAAAATCACTCCACAGCGCGACAGAGGATTTGACAAAATCGCGGAGCGCATCTACAAATATCCCGAAGTTAAGAATCTTTACCTTATGTCCGGCGGATTTGATCTTGCCTGCACGATCGAAGGAAAAACGATGAAAGAGGTTGCGTACTTTGTCGCTCAAAAGCTTGCTCCGATTGAGGATGTCGTTTCCACTTCGACTCATTTTGTGCTTCGTAAGTACAAGGACAACAGCCTCATCTACGGCGCTCCCGAAGCTGATATGAGAGGTAATGACTTTATATGAAACCGTACAGCGAGCTTGTTTCACGCACGGCTTCAGCAATTGAACCGTCCGGAATACGCAAATTTTTCGATTTACTCGACAACAAAAAGGACGTAATCGCGCTTACAGTCGGTCAGCCTGATTTTGTTACTCCTTGGCACATCCGCGAAGCAGGTGTTGCCAGTCTTGAGGAAGGGAGAACATACTATACATCAAATTCCGGGTTGCTTGAGCTCAGAAGCGAGCTTTCAGCTTACCTCAACCGCAGATTTTCGCTTTCGTACGATCCGAAAACGGAAATCACCGTCACCGTCGGCGGAAGCGAGGGTATCGACTCCGCAATCAGAGCTGTCTGCAACGCCGGTGACGAGGTAATCGTATGCGAGCCTTGCTTTGTCTGCTACGATCCGTTGGTCAGACTTGCGGGAGCTACACCCATTACTCTTGAGACAAAAGCGGAGGATGACTTCAAGCTCACCGCGTCTGCACTCAAAAATGCCATCACGGACAAAACAAAGCTGCTCATCCTTCCCTTCCCGAACAATCCGACCGGCGCGATAATGACGCGTGAGGATCTCGAAGAAATCGCTGATGTTTTGCGCGACACGGACATTTTCGTTCTGTCGGACGAAATTTACGCGGAGCTTACCTACGACCGCCGTCACGTTTCGATCGCGTCCCTCCCCGGAATGCGCGAACGCACGATGCTCGTGTCTGGTTTTTCAAAGGCTTACGCCATGACGGGCTGGCGTCTCGGCTATGTCTGCGCACCGAAGGAAATAACCGAGCAGCTTTTCAAGATACACCAATACGCGATAATGTGCGCGCCGACCGTTTCGCAATACGCGGCAATTGAAGCTCTGAAAAACGGAGACGCCGACATTGAATTTATGGCGGACGAATACAATCGCCGCAGACGTTACATCGTTTCCGGTCTGCGCGAGCTCGGTCTTGACTGCTTTATGCCCGAAGGAGCGTTCTACGTCTGGCCCTACATCGGCGGTTTCGGTATGTCCAGCGAGGAATTTTGCGAAAGACTGATGAATGAAGCGGGCGTTGCGATCGTTCCCGGAACAGCGTTCGGAAAATGCGGCGAGGGATTTGCGCGCATTTCTTATGCATATTCCGTCAAGCACATTATGACTGCGCTTGACAAGATAGGAAAATTTATAAAAACTCTTTGATTACTATGAAAAGCAAAGTATACTGCTCAACCGGCACCGTTGTCGGACGAGCTACGGGATATGATTATTCCGTTATAAAGACGGTTTTGCCGTCCGTTTGCAAAAACGCAGGAGCGGATGGGATCGAGCATGTGTTTATAAGTCCGTTTTACGACAATCTCGGCGAAGTCAGGGAAACGATTCTTTCGTCGGGGCTGAGATGTGCCGTACTTCACGCGGACAAAAACATCGGCTCGCTTCTTTCGAATAAAAAAAGTGAGGACACAGAAGAAGCCCTGCGACTTTTCGAGATCAATTGCGCCGAAGCGAAAAGGCTCGGTGCCGATCGCGTGGTCTTTCATCTTTGGGGCATGCCCGAATCGGACAAAAACTTCAGGTATAATCTTGAATCGATGCCGAAAATTACCGAAATTGCGGACAAATTCGACATTGAGCTTATGATTGAAAACATTCCTTCGACGGCATCCGATCCAATCAGCCGTTGGGAGGAGCTTGAAGCTTTCAAATGCAATTTCACATATGACGTGCGTTTCGGTCAGCTTCACGGGCAAAACAGTATCATTTCCCGTTCGAACTACATCAAAAACGGCAAAATATCGCACATTCACATAAGCGATTTCGGCGGAGAAACGCTTGATTATTCTAAAATCCGCCCAATTCTGCATCCGGGCGAGGGCAAAGTCGATTTCGACGAACTGTTTGTCAATTTGAAAAATTCCGGATATTCGGGCACATTTACCCTTGAATCGCCCGTTATGTACGAAAGCGGACTTGACACCGAAAAGCTCGAACAAACGCTTGCGTGGCTGTGTCACCGAGTTGAAAGGATCCGTAACTGATGGAAAGCACAGTAAAGCTTCAAAAATACATTGCATCGTGCGGAATTATGTCGCGTCGTGCCGCCGAAGCCGAAATTGCATCCGGCAAAGTGACGGTCAACGGTAAAATTGCCAAGCTCGGAGACAGGATAACACCCGAAACGGATGTTGTTATCTACAAAGGCAAACGAGTAACCCCCTCGGCTTGCGGTCACGTTTATATTATGCTGAACAAACCCGTCGGTTTTGTCACGACAATGAAGGACGAGGAAGGTCGGTCTTCGGTTGCGGAGCTTGTTGCCGACGTAGGCACGCGAGTGTACCCGATAGGACGGCTCGACATGTATTCCGAGGGGCTTCTTTTGCTCACAAACGACGGCGATTTTTGCAAGCAACTTTCGCATCCGTCGTATGAAAAAGCGAAAATATACAAAGTCACGCTTGTGGGTGAGGTTACGGAGGAAAAATTAAAAGCTCTTTCTTCACCCATGACGATAACGGAGGCGAACGGCGGTACGTATCGGGTTAGATCTTGTCCGGTAAAGCTAATCTCGCGCAAAGAAGGCGAAACAGAAATCGAAATCACGCTCCGCGAGGGCAGAAACAGGCAAATTCGCCGCATGTGCGACGCGATCGATCTGAAAATAAAACGTCTTGTGCGAATCTCCGAGGGCGGGCTTTCCCTCGGCTCGCTTCCGAGAGGCAAATGGAGGCATTTGACCGCGAACGAAGTTGAATCACTAAAAACAAAAAAGGACATCCCGACATGACAGAAGAAATGCTTCTGGCAAGAATAAACGAGCTTGCCGCAAAACAAAAATCCGAAGATTTGACTCCGGAAGAACTGATCGAACAGAAAAATCTCCGCGAGGAATATATTGTGATTTTCAGAAAAAGGCTGAGAGCGCAGCTTGAATCCATCACCGTCGTTGATAAAAACGGAAACGCTCGCAAGCTGAAAAGCAACAAAAAATAATTTCAATCTCAAAACAAGGCGGAAAAACTATGCCGGAGCAAAGAAACAACTACCCATATAACGGTCAAAATCACCCTACACAGGGGCAAGGTCAAATTTACAGGCAGCCCATGCAAAATCCGCAGGGCTACAACGGTCAAAATCGCCCCACGCAGGGGCAAATACCGGTTCGTGCGCCCATCAGACAAGTTCAAAAGCGTCCTGCCGGACACCGCAACATAAGAACGCCGAGACGTCACCGCAGACCTACTCCGTTCGTTTTTATTATGATCATATTCGTTATCATCTTGTTGATTGTAATTTTCACTAGCAAGAGCTTCAAGCGATTCATAGACGGAATCGATGACACAACGGAGATTACAACCGAAGATATTGCGGACAACAAAAAGACTGACTCCAATATCGAATCAACCTATGTTGACACAACTCCGGAAACGGAAGAAGACCCGACGGTACTTCCGCCCGAAGATGACGAATTTTTGATCTTCATAGATCCCGGTCACGGCTTTGGAGATGTCGGCGCGTCTTCCGAATTACTCGGCTCATACGACGAAAAGGACATAAACCTTATGGTTGCCCTTGAGGTTTACAATCAGCTTAAAAATTCCGGATATAATGTTATGCTCACCCACGACGGTGAAACCTTTCCCGTATCTCCCATTGACGATGGAGACAACCTCTTTTACATAGACGAAAGAGTTTCTTACGTAAACTCGAAAAAAGTTGACCTTTTTGTTTCCATCCACTGCGATTCTTTCACTTCAAGCACAACTTACGGAACGAGAATTTATTATTGCAACAATTATAAATTCAGCGACGAAGCCGCCGTACTTGCCGAAACACTGCAGCGCTCTATAAACGAGACTTTCTCCAACTACAAGGACGCGCTCCTCTTCCCGAAAAGCAGAACCGAAGCATATTACGTTACATGTGAAACTGACGCACCTGCGGTTCTCATAGAGCTCGGATTTATCACAAATGAAAGTGACGTGGCTTGCATGCTTGACGAGAACTGGCGCAGCAATATGGGTTTTGCAATCGCAAACGCAATTTCGGTATATCTTTACGAAAACAATACCGAAGAATAATAAAGCTGTTAACTTATAAAAATATGCCGCATTGCGGCGCGGAATGGAGATTAATATGAATTATCTTCCCGAAAATTTCGGAGCATTGGTATTCGGTGACACCGTGATGAGATCACGTCTGCCATCCGACACATATTCATCCTTAAAAAAAACGATTTCGGACGGCACTCCGCTTTCGATTGAAATAGCAAATGTAGTTGCATCGTCGATGAAAGCTTGGGCTATCGAACACGGCGTTACTCATTTCACGCATTGGTTCCAGCCGATGACCGGCATCACTGCGGAAAAACACGACTCATTCATCA
>CAYWAD010000017.1:0-24287 GCA_964456045.1 uncultured Lachnospiraceae bacterium | reverse complement strand
TGAGAACATCAAGAAGAACATCTGAATTTCGCCGCGAAATCGGAATATCACAAGCTCAAGTATCGCGACTTGAAAAAGGTGCGCTTGAGAACATCAAGAAAAATATCTGAATTTCGCCGCGAAATCGGAATATCACAAGCACAAGTATCACGACTCGAAAAAGGCGCGCTTGAGAACATCAAGAAGAACATCTGAATTTCGCCGCGAAATCGGAATATCACAAGCACAAGTATCGCGACTTGAAAAAGGTGCGCTTGAGAACATCAAGAAGAACATCTGAATTTCATTTGCTTCAAATTTCCGATATTCGCTTCACATTGACTGAAAGTGATAATATTGCATAACATAAAAATCGGCGTGTGGGGCAGATTAATATTTGACGCGGCAGTGCGTCAGTTGACACAATAGACAGGAAAAATATAATGCAGATGAAAAAAACGAGAAAAATATTAAGTCTTCTGCTTGCTCTCATAATGATCGGCTTTACTTTGACGTTTTACGTTGATGCGGCTGCATCGAAAACCGTTTGTATAGGCGGAATGCCTTTCGGCGTGAGGTTCAAAACCGAGGGCGTTACGGTGGCGGAGCTTGAAGATATAGACACCGGTGTCGGGTCCGCTTGCCCGGCAAAAGACGCAGGACTTGAACCGGGTGACGTTATAGTCAAATTGGACGAAAACGAAATCGGAGGTGCGGAGGACATTATTAATCGCATTACGAGCGGTGGTGGAAGCACCTTGACGGTCGTGTACAAGCGTCGCGGCGAGGAAAAACAAACGTCGCTTACGCCCGTGCGCGATCGCAACGGAATATATCGCGCCGGAATGTGGATACGCGACAGTGCAGCCGGCATCGGTACGATTACGTACTATGATGCAAAAACGGGTGCTTTTGCAGGCCTCGGCCACGGAATTTGTGACGCCGAAACGGGCGAGCTGATTCCGCTTTCGCACGGTGACGTAACCGACGTTTCGCTTTGCGGAATAAACAAAGGCAAGTCAGGCGCTCCGGGTGAGCTGAAAGGCTTTTTCGGCGAGACGCGAATCGGTGAGATAAGCAGTAACAAGCGAACGGGTGTATATGGTACCTTGAATAAGCTGCCCAAAACCGAGTGCGAGTATGTGGAGGTCGCGAAAAGAAACGAAGTGAAAGAGGGGGAAGCGACGATACGCTGTACCCTTGCGGACGGAGAAACGCGAGATTATACGGCACAAATTTCGGAGATCGACGTGAAAAGCGGGGAATGTAAAAATTTTATAGTTATCGTGACGGATCCTGAGCTGCTTGCGAAGACGGGCGGCATCGTGCAGGGAATGAGCGGCAGCCCGATCCTCCAAAACGGCAAGCTTATCGGCGCGGTCACCCATGTCATGGTAAATGATCCAACGAGAGGCTATGGCATTTTCATTGAAAATATGCTGGAAGCGGCGGGATAATCGTTATGCCAGAGGTGAAAAGCCTCTGGCATTTTTATGTAGAATATGGTATACTGAGACCAATAAATCGGAATTTATGAGGAGCATGAGGATATGAATGCTGATTTCAAAATAAACGGAAAAATAATAGAAACAGAAAGACTCATTCTCAGACCGTTCAAGCAAACGGATTTGGAAGATTTTTATGAGTATGCGTCTGTCGAGGGTGTTGGTGAGATGGCGGGTTGGAAACATCATGAAAGTATTACCGAATCTCGGACTATTATGAATTCCTTTATCTGCAAGGATAAAGTATTTGCGATTTGCTTGAAGGAAAACAATAAAGTAATCGGCTCTCTCGGTGTGGAAAAGTATGGCTTAGAAGATGCTTTAACGGAATTTAAGGATTATTACGGCAGAGAATTAGGATATGTTTTGGGTAAAAACTATTGGGGAAAAGGACTTATGCCCGAAGCCGTAAATGCAGTTAAAGATTATTTGTTTAACGAATTGAATTATGATTTTCTGATTTGCGGTTACTATAATTTTAATGAACAATCCAAACGAGTTCAGACAAAATGTGGCTTCAAACCATATCGTTCGCTTGTCATGACAACGCAAATGGGAACAAAAGAACAAGGCACATTGATGTTGATGACGAATCCTAAAAAGGATATTCGATTCGTTTTTTCTCATCCGGAAACTTTAATCTTTGAAGAAATGTAAATTTCAGTTTGTCGAGATGAAGAAACACATAATAGCTGTGTACCGATTCAAGATTAAAAAGAGGTGATTCTTTGGAACAGATTCTCAAATACATTCAAGAGAAATACGCTCCGCTTTCGATTATCCTTTACGGTTCCTATGCGGACGGAACAAACAATTTGAATAGCGATTTTGATGCCTTGGTAATTTCATCCGACCATGAACGGTTTCACGATACTTCCGTTGTAGACGGCGTTCCGTTGGACGTATTTGTATATCCTGCTAAGTATTTTGGCGAAGAATACAATTGTGAAGATTTTATTCAAATTTATGACGGACACATTATAACGGACATCAATGGGCTCGGAGACAAGTTGAAGACGAATGTGCAAGCCTATTTTCAAAACCGTCTGACCAAATCAGGCGCAGAAATTCAAGCAAGTATTGACTGGTGCGTAAAAATGCTTGATCGTACAAAACGAGGCGATTGTGAAGGGATGTTCCGCTGGCATTGGTTGCTGATTGACAGCTTGGAGATTTTTTGTGATATTATGAAGCATCCTTATCTTGGCCCGAAAAAAACATTAAAATGGATGGAAGAAACACAACCGAAATCTTTTGAATATTACAATAAGGCGCTTCAAAATCTTCGTCCGGAGTGCTTGGAAGAATGGGTAGCACATATAAAAAGCCTCAATAAATAAGGGAATACATAATAGCCGTGTGTGTCAATGAATCTTCATCGGAAATATGCTTGAAGCGGCATCTTACTATAAAGCTCGCACGAATTTGTGCGGGCTTTACTGCTATCGGATTTCATAAGTAAGGGAAACGTCCGGTTTTGTGCTGACGGTCAAAAGTTTGCTGAAAAAGGAAAAGTTAACGTCATTTTTTACTTTACGAATCTAAGCTTTTGCGGTATAATAAAAAATGATTAATTTTATTTGAGGTTGTTTATGAAAAATCAGCCGCTTGCGGATGTAATGCGTCCGCAAAGCTTTGAGGATATGGTCGGTCAAAGGCATCTTTTCGGTGAAAAGGGAGCGCTTCGCAGGCTTGTTGACGCGGGACGCGTCACGAATATGATATTTTTCGGGCCTCCCGGCACGGGAAAAACAACAGCCGCGGACATAGTTGCAAAAAAATCCGGGATGACGCTGTACCGTTTGAACGCGACAACGGCGTCTCTTTCCGACGTTAAGGAAGTCGCCGCTCGCACGAACGATATGTTCGGCATCGGCGGAATCTTGCTTTATCTTGACGAAATCCAGTATTTCAACAAAAAACAGCAGCAATCGCTGCTTGAATACATAGAAGACGGAAGAATCACTCTTATCGCCTCGACAACGGAAAATCCGTATCATTTCATTTATTCCGCGTTGCTTTCGCGGTCGAGCGTGTTTGAGTTTCGTCCCGTGTCGGCGGCGGAGCTTGTACCTGCGTTGCGGCGCGCGCTTGACTATATGTGCGCTTCCGAGGGGAGGACTGTCGCTGCGACGGACGAAATTTTGACTAAGCTTGCGGAATACGCCGCAGGCGATGTTCGTCACGGCATAACGCTGCTTGAAAATGCGTTTTATATTGCGGAAGACGTGCTTACCGTCGAGACTTTCGACGCGCTTGCGCCGTCCGCGCTCGGCAATTTTGACCGTGACGGTGACGTGCATTACGATCTTTTGTCGTGCTTGCAAAAGTCGATCCGCGGATCTGATCCCGACGCCGCCGTGTTCTATGTCGCAAGGCTGCTTGCCGGCGGTGACATAATTTCCGTTTGCAGACGTTTACTTGTGATTGCAAACGAAGACGTCGGTGCGGCGTACCCTCTTGCGGCGGCGATCACGTACGCTTGCTGCGAATCGGCAAAGCAGCTCGGTATGCCCGAAGCGAGAATCCCTCTCGCGAATGCTGCGGTTATGCTTGCGACAGCGCCCAAATCAAACACGGCGTATGCCGCGATGAATGCCGCTATGGCGGATGTGAACGCCGGTTTCGGTCAAAGCGTGCCGGAGCATTTGCGTTCGCCGCTTTTCAAGGGCTACAAGTATCCTCACGATTACCCTAATTCTTATGTTCGTCAGCAGTATTTGCCGGACGATCTGAAAGGTAAAAAATATTACCGCTTCGGAGAAAACAAGACGGAAAGTGCCGCTGCCAAATATTGGGAGCAGATCAAGTGCGAAAAATAAAAGTCAAAGAAATTGACTTTAACATTTCTCAAACATTTCTCAAAAAAATCAAAAACAATCGTCGGTTATGATATTGTCATCACAAAACGAAAGAGGTAATATCATGAACCAAAACGATAAAGAATATTTGGTACAGAAAATCCGCACACAGTACACACAAAAGGAACACACCGAGTTGGACGTTTTGAAAGAGTTGGACAAAAAGGTTAAATCTCCGGCGAACACATTCGCATATGTTTTCGGCTCCGTTTCCGCGCTTGTTCTGGGTTCGGGTATGAGTCTTATTATGACGGACATCAGCGAAACGATCGGAATGAACAGCCCCATTGTTCCCGGACTCGTTATCGGTGTGATCGGAATGGTGATGGCGATCGTAAACTATCCCATATACAAAAGATTTTTGGACAGTCGTCGCAAAAAGTACGCGAATGAAATCATCGCTCTCAGCGATAAAATTATGAAAAACTGAATTTTTTGTCGAACTCATTGTGGGTTTCTATCTTGTCGGGATTTTGCTCCGTCATCGGTCACTGTTTTCCGTTTTACATGCACTTCAAAGGCGGCAAGGGACTTGCGGCTTTCGGCGGCGTCGTGCTGGCATATAATCCGCTTTTGTTTCTCTTTATTTTGGTCAGCGGCGCGGCAATTGTCTTGATTTCCAACATCGGAACAACGCTTTCGCTTTATTCGCCTACCGCATTCGGAATTTATGCGATCGCCACCGAGAGAGATGTTCCAACTTTACTCGTATGTATTTCGCTGTCCCTGTTCCTTATCGCAATGTTTATCCCGAATTTGATGAAAGTCATTCGCGGAGAGGAAATATCGAGCAAGGAATTTTTGAATCTGCATTTCGGCAAAAATTCAGAACACGAAAACTAACAAAAAATACATCCTGTGCCCAATTGCCGGGATGTATTTTTATTTTATTTTGAAAAAGGCTCAAACGCAAACAAAACCTTAACATTTGCATGCTATAATAACTTAAAATCTTTACAAAGCGGAGACTTACGATGTTTCAGATATTGGTAGTGGAAGACGATAAGGAGCTGAATCGGACGGTTTGCTCTTTTTTGAATCAAAGCGGCTACGAAGCGGCAGGCTGTCTTGACGCAAACGAAGCCTACGACGCGCTGTACGAAAAGACTTTTGACCTGATTGTTTCCGACATTATGATGCCGGGGACGGACGGATTTGAATTTGCGCGCACAGTTCGTGAGACAAACGCGGAGATCCCGATTCTGTTTATGACCGCGAGGGACGATATTGCGTCGAAGCAGCGCGGTTTTCGCATCGGAGTGGACGATTATATGGTTAAGCCGATCGACCTTGATGAGCTGTTTTTGCGAATCGGCGCGATTCTCAGACGTGCGAAGATCGCATCGAGCCGTAAAATCGAGATCGGCAGCTTCGTTATGGATGCGGATGAGCATACGGCATATCTCGGCGACGAAGAAATCAATCTTACCAACCGTGAATTTTCGATTTTATATAAATTGCTCTCCTACCCGAAGAAAACCTTCACGCGCACCCGGCTTATGGACGAATTTTGGAACGCAGACACGGAAACCGCTCCCCGTGCGGTGGACGTTTATATGACGAAGCTACGCTCAAAATTGGCTGACTGCGAGGATTTTGAGATCAAAACCGTACACGGACTCGGCTACAAGGTGGTGTTGAAGTGAAAAAGCTACTTCGTGCAGTCTATCGCTATCTTCTCTTTTTTGCATTGGTGGCTTTGCTCGTCTCCTGCACGATGTCGCTGTTTGTCAGCACGTTTTCCAAGGATATTGGTCTTGAGCTGACGGACGAAAACCTCAATCGAGCGGCGAAGCTTGCTTTCCTGTGCGTGATTTTGCTTGCTCTGCTTGTTACGCTCATTGACGTTTTGCGCAGAAAGCTGACGACGGAGAAAATCACAAAGCACATTGCGTCGGCTACAAAAGAGCTGGTAGATGGCAATTTTGACACGCGAATCGCGTCCGTCGGCAATTTCGCAACGGATGAAAATTACAATAAAATCATAGACTGCTTTAACAAAATGGCTGAGGAGCTTGGCAGTCTTGAAACCTTGCGGACGGATTTTATCGCCAACGTCTCGCACGAGATGAAAACGCCGCTTGCGGTTATGCAAAATTACGGAACGCTTTTGCAAGCGCCGAATCTGTCGGATGAAAAACGTTTCGAATACGCCAAGGGCGTGACGGACGGCGCAAGGCGAATGGCAGATATGATGACAAACATTTTGAAGCTGAATCGACTTGAAAATCAGCAAATTTATCCCAAGACGGAAAAATTCGATTTGGGCGAACAGCTTTGCGAATGCCTTTTGCAGTACGAAAACGTGTGGGAAAAATCTGAAATTGAAATTGACACAGACCTCGCGGAGGGGGTTACCGTGCAGGCAGACGGCGAATTGCTCTGCCTTGTATGGAACAATCTTCTTTCAAACGCGTTCAAATTTACGTCTGCGGGAGGAAAAGTTTCCGTTCGTCTTTTCGCAGACGAAAGTTACGCCACCGTTCAAGTCAGCGACACGGGTTGCGGCATGACGGCGGAAGTCGGTTCGCATATTTTCGAAAAATTCTACCAAGGCGACACCTCGCGAGCAACGGAAGGTAACGGTCTCGGCCTTGCGCTCGTCAAGCGTGTGGTGGACATTTTTAAGGGTGAAATATCCGTTGAAAGCGCTGTCGGTGCGGGTACGACTTTCACCGTCAAAATTCGGAGGGCGTGATATGAAGCGAGAAAAAATCCTGAAAGTGTTCTTTTTTCCTCACATTGCGGTCTTGCTGATCTTGTTGCCTGTCGCAATCGTCGGAATGATTTGGGCGATGCTCAAATTCGGTGACGGTCACGCAGTTACGATCGCATTTTATGTGTTGGCTTTTTACACAACAACAATCTTGTGCGTTCGTATGCCGAAAATCGTGCGTTGCTTGAAAAATTTCAAAAACGAAAACAAATACACAAGCTTGTGGTTTGGGGACCATCGCTTGCGTATGAACGTGACATTAACGGGCAACGTCCTTTGGAATGTCGCTTACGGTTGCTTGCAGCTCGGCATGGGAATTTATCACCGTTCGACGTGGTTTTGTTCGCTTGCGGCGTACTACGCTTGCCTTGCGATTATGCGATTTTTCCTTGTACGACATACATTACGCCATGAACCGGGCAAGTATCAACGAACGGAACTAATTTATTACCGCACCTGCGGAGGGGTGTTTTTGCTCTTGAATTTGGCGCTTTCCGGTATGATATTTTATATGATCCTCGAAAATCGCGTGACGGAGCACAACGAAATCACAACGATCGCCATGGCGGCGTACACGTTTTTCACGCTAACATGGACGATCATCAGCGTATTTCGCTATCGAAAGTACAACAGTCCTGCAATAAGCGCTTCGAGAGTCGTATCTTTGGCGGCAGCGTGTGTTTCGATGTTGTCCTTGGAAAACACGATGATCACAACATTCGGTGACGGTGAAATGACACCGCAGACACGTCAGATTTTCCTTGCCCTCAGCGGCGGCGAGATTTCGATTTTTATCGTGTTTATGGCGATTTATATGATTATAAATGCAAATAAAAAATTAAAATATTCGGAGAAAGCGTGATCTGTTTCCGAGTTGCGCAAAATGGAGATTTATATGGAAAATAACGAAACTTTTAGGATGACATATTCTGCCGAGCAGCAGAAGGAGATCGAAAAGATCCGCGAAAAATACGCCCCGAAAGGAGAGGACAAAATGGCACAGCTTCGCGCGTTGGATGCAGGAGTTGAGAAAAAAGCAAATACGGTTGCGATAATTGTCGGCGTGATCGGCTGTTTGATCCTCGGAGTCGGTATGAGCCTTGTTATGACGGATTTCGGCGCGTCTCTCGGCTCGTTTGCGTTTATTTTGGGAATCGTCATCGGACTTTTCGGGCTTGCGCTGCTCGGCTTGGCGTATCCGATTTATAACCGCACGCTGAAAAAGGAGCGCGAAAAAGTCGCGCCCGTGATCTTGAAGCTGACGGATGAGCTTATGAAGTAAAAAACACGGCATCTTTTGTAAGATGCCGTGTTTTTTATTCAAGTTCAGAGGAAATATGCGCGGCGACGCTTTCCGCGTCAAGTCCGAGACGTTTCAAAAGATCGGTTCTGCCGCCGTGGGGGATGAATTCGTCCTTTATGCCGAGCGTGGTTACGCGACGTTCGAGCGCTGCGGCTAACTTTTCACCGACTCCGCCTTCGACAGCATCCTCCGAAAGGACGCAGACGCAACGTGCGTTTTTTGTCAGCTTTGCGATCGTGTCAAAATCAAGCGGATGTATCTTTGTCAGCTTAACGACACGAACGCGGTATTTGCCCGAAAGCATTGCCGCTGCTTTCACAGCCTCCGACGTGATGATGCCGTAGGTTATGATGACGGCGTCGGCTTCCGCGTCGGAAAGCGTATAACGAATCTCGTTACCGACGAAAATCGAGCGATCGTACTCGATTTCCGTGCCTTTGGGATAGCGAACTATGCCGATTCCGCTCCCGTGAAGCGATTCCGACAACGCAGCTTCAAGCTCAAGATATGTTTCCGGAGAATAAACTGTTACGTTCGGGATGACGGGGAATATCGAGGTGTCGTAAATGCCTTGGTGGGTGTAGCCGTCTCCACCGACAAGACCGCAATGATCGAGAGCTAAGGTAATGTGCGCATTTTGAAGTGCAACGTCGTGGAACAGCTGATCAAAGGTTCGCTGCGCGAAGGTCGAATATAAGGCGCAGACGGGATTCATGCCGCCGAGCGCAAGACCGCCCGCAAACGCAACCGCATGCTCCTCCGCGATGCCGACGTCACGGTAGCGATCCGGGAAAAGCTCGGAATATTTGCCGAGACCGACTCCGTCGCGCATGGCGGCTGTGATTGCAAAGATTTTATCGTCCTTTTCTGCTTCGCGGCACATAACTTCACCGAAAACGGACGTGAATGATACCGCAGACGATGCCGGAGCACCGACAAACGGGTTAAACTTTCCCGTGGAATGATAAAATTCGGGTGTGTTTTCGGCGTTTTCGTAGCCCTTGCCCTTTTTGGTGATTATATGCACAAGCGCACAGCCTCCGCGTTGCTTGGTGTCCTCCAAAACGGCTTCGAGTTTTTCCGTATCGTGACCGTCAACGGGACCGATATAGGGAATTCCGAGGTTTTCGAAAAGCGTATCCTTGATGAAAATGCTTTTGAAAACGTCCTTCCACCACTTCAAAAAGCGAGCAAGACCAAGCCCGACGAACGGAATTTTCATCAGCGTGTTTTCAACGGAATGCTTGAGGTTGAGGTAGCTTCTGCTTGTTCTGACGCGCGAAAGATACTGAGTCATTCCGCCGACGTTTTTTGCGATGGACATTTCATTGTCGTTCAGAATGATCAAAAGGTTGAGCTTTTTTGAGTCGGCGCAGGTGTTTATCGCTTCGTAGATCATACCGTTCGTGAATGATCCGTCTCCGACGACGGCAACGGTGTAATTTTTGTTGCCTGAGGCTTTGTTTGCTTCCGCGATGCCGAGCGCGGTAGAAACGGAGCTTCCGCTGTGGCCGACGGTTACGGTATCATATTCGGATTCGTTTCTGTCCGTAAAGCCGGAAATGCCACCGTATTTACGCAAGGTTTCAAAGCGGTCGTATCGCCCCGTTATGAGCTTGTGCGCATAGGACTGATGGCTTACGTCGAAGATGATTTTGTCCTCCGGCGTCGAAAAAACGCGATGAAGCGCAAGCGTCGTTTCAACGATTCCGAGGTTTGACGCGAGGTGACCGCCGCCGCTCGAAACCGTGTCTATTATGACGGAGCGAATTTCCTCCGCAAGCGAGGAAAGCTCTTCATATGTAAGATTTTTTATATCCTTTGGAGAATGTATATTTTCAAGCATGATTTGCCCCCGAATATAATTACGGACAATATCATACCACACATTTACAAAAAACGCAAGTGCGGCGTTTTTTGCGTCCGAATGCGAGCTGAAATTACAAAAAATTAAACCTTTCTTCAAATGTTAAACGCCAATTATCTTTGACAAGTATATATATACTATGGTATAATATACTGATTAAATATTCGGATTTGAATGAACGGAGGTGTTTTTTTGATAATACTCGGAGTTGACCCCGGAATCGCAATTGCGGGCTGGGGCGCGATTGAATATGCTAAAGGCAGAATTCGCGTACTCGGATACGGCTCCGCGACGACACCTGCCGGTATGAAAACGGAGGACAGGCTGCTTTCGCTTCATCGCGATTTCGAAACGATAATCAATCATTATCATCCGGATGAAATGGCTGTTGAGGAGCTGTTTTGGAACACGAACCAAAAAACAGGCATAATGGTCGCGGAGGCGAGAGGTGTCATAGTTATGACGGCTCGAAAGCACGGGCTTGAGCTTTTCGAATACACGCCGCTTCAAGTCAAGGGGGCGGTTGCAGGCTACGGCAGAGCGACAAAGCATCAGGTAATTGCCATGGTTACGTCGCTTTTGAAGTTGCCGGCCCCTCCGAAGCCGGACGATACCGCCGATGCGCTTGCGGTTGCGATCTGCCATGCGAACAGTCGCGGCTCGCTGATCGGCAAATACTATAACAATTGAAAAAGGTGACTTATTATGTGGAAATCGGACAAATGGAAAGATTATGAACTTATAGATGCATCGAGCGGAGAACGTCTCGAAAGATGGGGAAAGTACATTCTTGTGCGCCCCGATCCGCAGATCATTTGGAAAACCGAAAAAAAACGCCCCGAATGGAACCGCGCACACGGTGTTTACAAGCGTTCGTCAAAGGGTGGCGGCGAATGGAAGGACTCCAAGGCAATGCCCGAACGCTGGGAGATCGAATATGACGGCTTGCGATTCGGAATTCACCCGACAGGCTTTAAGCATACGGGACTTTTCCCTGAGCAGGCGGTCAACTGGGATAAAATGCGTAATCTCATCAGAGGCGAAAAACGCAAAATATCCGTTTTGAATCTGTTTGCGTATACCGGCGGCGCGACTGTTGCGTGCGCGTCCGAGGGAGCTTCGGTTTGCCATGTTGACGCGTCTAAGGGAATGGTCGCGGAAGCGAAGGAAAACGCACGTCTTTCGGGACTTGCAAACGCGCCGATCAGGTATATAGTCGATGACTGCAAAAAATTCGTCGAGCGCGAGATCAGACGCGGCAATCGCTACGATGCGATAATTATGGATCCTCCCTCCTACGGCAGAGGTCCGTCCGGCGAGATATGGAAGCTTGAGGACAGCATCCACGAGCTTGTGGCGCTTGCGGCACGCCTACTTTCGGACAGACCGCTCTTTTTCCTTGTGAATTCATACACAACCGGTCTTTCCGCTCTTACAATGGAGTATATTCTTCGCGTGGAAATCGCGGAAAACCGCGGTGGTGTGCTTGAATCGGGCGAGCTTGCGATTCCCGTAACGTCAACGGGAGGATTTTTGCCTGCCGGTGCATCCGCGTGGTGGACATACAGAAAATAAAATTTCAGGATCCCAAATTATGAACAGTGAAACATTTATAAAAACGGTTGGTCTCTCGTATTCATACGACGAATATGACACCGAAAACAAAAAGTTTGCGCTGAATGACGTTTCCGTCGAGATCAAAAAGGGCTCTTTTGTCGCCGTGCTCGGACATAACGGATCGGGGAAATCCACCTTCGCGAAGCTTTTGAATATGATACTCACTCCCGATGCCGGCGAAATATACGTTGACGGAAAGCTTGTTTCGTCCGCGACGGAGCCTGACGATGATACGGTTTTCGAAGTTCGCAAAAAAATCGGAATGGTGCATCAGAACCCGGACAATCAGATCGTTTCGTCCATTGTCGAAGAAGATGTTGCGTTCGGACCGGAAAACCTCGGAGTGCCGACGGCGGAGATACGCAAACGAGTCGATGACGCGTTGGCGGTTGTCGGTATGAGCGAGTACGCGCGTCATTCGCCGTCGCGTCTTTCCGGTGGTCAGAAGCAGCGAATTGCTATCGCGGGCATAATAGCCATGATGCCGGAGTGCATCATTCTCGACGAATCTACAGCGATGCTTGACCCGGTTGGCCGTGCGGAAGTTATGGAGACCGTCGATAAGTTGAACAAAGATCGCGGTATCACGGTGATAAACATAACGCACGATATGTCCGAAGCCACAATGGCTGACAGAATAATCGTGCTTGATCACGGCAAAATCTTCGCGGACGGAACTCCGACAGAGGTATTTGCCAACGTCTCCGAGCTTCGCGCCATCGGTTTGGACGTACCGCAGACGACGGCACTGCTTTACGAGCTGTCAAAACACGGTTTTGAATTTCCGCGCGGTATGTTTGACGCAAAGCAAACCGCGGAATTTATCAAAAGCGAGCTTGAACGAATGAAAGGAGCGCGTTATGAGTGAGATCAGAATCGAAAACCTGAGTTACACCTACAGCGCAGGCACTCCTTACGAAAAAAAAGCGCTTGATAACGTAAATGTTACATTTCAAAACGGAATCGTGACAGGCCTTATGGGACACACCGGTTCCGGAAAATCAACGCTTGTTAATATGCTGAACGGACTTTTGCGCCCGGACAAGGGCACGGTTTACCTCGACGGACGCGACATTTGGGCGGAGCCTAAAAAGATACGCGACGTCCGCTTCCGCGTGGGGCTTGTGATGCAGTATCCGGAGTATCAGCTCTTTGACGCGACTGTGCGTGACGATATTTCGTTCGGCCCGAAAAACATGGGGCTTTCCGCGGATGAAATTGCGGAAAGAGTGCATGAGGCGGCGAGATTTGTCGGTCTTGACGAAGCGCTTTTGGACAATTCTCCGTTTGAGCTTTCCGGTGGTCAGAAGCGCCGAGCCGCTATGGCAGGCGTTATCGCGATGCGCCCCGATGTGCTCGTGCTGGATGAGCCTGCGGCAGGACTTGATCCTGCCGGAAAGGAAGCGATATTGACGCGAATAAAAGCTTACGCAAAAGAGAGCGGAACGACGGTCATAATCGTTTCGCATTCGATGGAGGATATGGCTGTCTACTGCGACAGGATCGCGGTGATTTCGGACGGCAAGCTCTGCATGGACGGTACGCGAGAGGAAGTTTTTCGTCAGCGAGATAAGCTCCTTTCAATCGGACTCAACGTTCCTCTCGTTACGGACGTTGCAATAGAGCTCAAAAGGCTCGGTGTGCCGCTTGAGGACGATATTTTCACAGTCGGATATGCCGCACGGTCGATACTTTCGCTCGCGGAGAAAAACTGACTTTTTCACTTGATACCAACGAAAGGAGTTTCGATATGCGCGACATAACCTTGGGACAGTATTTTCCCGGAAATTCGCTTTTGCATCGGCTCGATCCGAGAGCGAAGATTATATTGTCCGTGATATATATAGTTGCCGTTTTTACGGCAAAGTCCGTTTCCGCGTTCGCTTTGATCGTGGCGGTTTCGCTTTGCCTGATGGCAATCAGCGGTATCCCGTATAAGGTGTTTGCCAAAGGCTTGCGACCGATTTTATTTATAGTCCTTTTTACGACGGTCATAAACGTGTTCCTTACGAGCGGCGACAACCTGATCTTTAAGTGGGGCATTATCAAAATTTATCGAGAGGGCATAATAAATGCGGTTCTGATGATACTCAGAGTAACGCTTTTGGTGTCCGGAAGCGGCTTGTTTTTGACGTATACGACTTCGCCTATCACGCTCACGGACGGCCTTGAACAGCTTCTTGCGCCGCTTAAGCACATCCATGTTCCCGTACACGATTTTTCAATGATGATGACTATAGCGCTTCGCTTTATCCCGACTCTTGTTGAGGAAACGGAAAAGATAATGAACGCGCAAAAGGCACGAGGAGCCGATTTTTCGACGGGAAGCCTCGTCGCGCGCGCGAAAGCGCTCATTCCCGTGCTTGTTCCGCTGTTCGTTTCGGCTTTCAAAAGAGCGGACGAGCTTGCGGTGGCGATGGAGTGCAGATGCTATCGCGGAGACGAGGGCAGAACGAGAATGAACATTCTGAAGCTTTCGTTTGCGGACGTTTTTTCGATGGTTTTGGGCGTTTTCGCAATCGTTTGCATTGTGTGCCTTAATAAGCATTTTCCCATGCTTTCGCTTATAAGATGATGAAAATTAAACTTACGATTGCATATAACGGAGCCGCTTATTGCGGTTGGCAAGCTCAGTCAAACGCGGTGAGCGTTCAGTCCACGCTTACGAAAATCGTTTCGGAAACGTACAAACGGCATTGCCTTGTGACCGGTTCGAGCCGAACGGACAGCGGCGTGCACGCTCGCGCTTATGTCTGCACCGTCGAAGCGGCGGACGGAAGCGATATCGCATCCGTGATACCTACTGCCGTCGTGCCTCGTGCGCTCAATTCGAAATTGCCGAACGATATTGCCGTCATCTCGGCGGAGCTTGTGCCGGATGATTTTCACGCGCGATACAGCGTGAAGTCCAAAACTTACGAATATGTTTTCTACGATTCCGACGTGCGATCACCGTTTATGTCCGGCTTTGCTTACAATGTGCCGCCGATAACGGATGAAATGCTCGCAAAAATGGATTTATGCGCGAGAAAAATGTGCGGCAAGCGCGATTTTGCGTCGTTTATGTCCGCAGGCTCAAAAATCAGCGATACCGTAAGAACGGTTTACGAATGTAAAGTGTTCAGACGTAACGATACTGTTGTGTTTTCCGTTTCGGCGGACGGATTTTTGTACAATATGGTTCGCATTATGGCAGGAACCGTTTATTCCGTCGCGTTCGGACGCATAAGCCCAGAAGATGCGGACGAAATTATATCCGCGTGCGACAGAAAACGTGCAGGGCAGACATTGCCTCCGTATGGGCTCTATCTTTGCCGAGTCGAATATTGATTAAAAATGATAAATAAATCCGAAAGGAGGAAGTATGAAGCGTCCAAAGGACCTTGTACGGAGTCAACCCGTTGAGGTGGTTGAGCTGCCCGAAGCGGAAGCTCCGCAAAAAAACGAATATTATCTTTCGGTTTCGAGACGATTCGCATTTTTGAGACTTATGACATTCGCCGTGCTTGTTATTTTCATTTTGATGATGATAATGCTCCGCGGAGAAGACATAACCGTGGCGAATCTGAAATATCTTTTGCGAGATATAAACATAAGCTCGTCGTCGGGTGAAGCATTTTCCGAGGTCGATTACACGGCTGAGCCGATCCAGCGCTTCGCAGTGTATCGCGGAGAACTTGTGTATGTTACGGGAAGCGAAGTGAAATTTTTCTCCGCTACCGGAAGCGTCGGCCTGACTTCCTCGATTTCGTATGAAGCGCCTGCCATCATCGCGACGGACAAGTACGCGATGATATACGATGTCGGCGGTAACGGATTTTCGGTGTATAACTCGTTTTCCGAACTCTATCGAGAGACAACGGACGAAACGATCATCGCGGCAACGCTTTCCGAATCCGGAAATTTCGCGGTGCTTACGTCTGGAAGCGAACACAAAAGCGTAATTTACATTTACAAGGATTTCGAGCTTGAGACGAAGTACAGCAAAAATGAATATGTAACGGATGTTCTTCTCTCCGAGGACGGAGATAGAATCGCGATAGCGGCAGTCAGCGCGACGGCAGGCGAATATGTTACAAAGCTCACGCTTTATGAAAACGGTGACGCTCCGTTTTCGGAGATCACGCTCGCGGGAGACTATCCGTGCGATTTGAAGCTTACCGATTCGGGTTTTGTCCTTGTCGGCAAAGAAAAGCTGTATTTTTACGATTTTAACGGTGTTTGCGGCGGTGTGTATGCCTTACCGGGAACGATCGGAATGTGCGACACTTCGGGCAAATATACTGTTCTTGTGTACCCCGAAAATACGCTCGCAACGCAAAATCGCATAATTGTCGTCGATTCGTCGGCGAATGTCGTTTACGATAAGGTTCTCGACGAAAAAATTACCGACATCTCTGTCGGTGACTACGCGGAAGTATTTGTTTTGACCGCCGAACGCGCCTTGATGATAGACATCGAGGCTTTGTCGGAAAAGGCGATGCAGCTTACATCGGGCTCGGCGAAGCGCATGATCGCGGCAGGAAACGAGACTGCGCTTGTCTGTGCCTCGTCGTTTGCATCACTTGCGGATTTCTCATCGCTTTCATTTATTTCGAATTGAAATTTCACTGATTTTTATATTATTTGGAGGTATTTATGAGTTTGTTTCTTGATGTTTTAATCGTCGTTGTTATGGTAATCACCGTTGTCGGCGGATATAAGCGCGGATTTATCAAGTCCGTGATGCATTTTGCATCGTCTGTGCTGGCGTTCTTTGCCGCCGTTTTCTTCGCGCCGTACCTCTCTGCGTTCCTTTGCGACAATATTTTCCTTTCCGGAATTTCCACAGGCATCGCGGAAACTCTGCGCTCCTTGCTTTCGGTAGGCGGCAATGCCATATCGACAGAACGCCTTTTTACCGATATGCCAGAAGCGCTTACGTCAATGCTCGAACGCTTCAACGTTGATTTTGATGCGTTTCAGGGAACATTCTATTCCACCGAAGCGGCAACGGAAGCGACTGTCAACGAAATGGCGGATTTCATCGCGCGTCCGATTGCGGAGGCAATCTCTGCCGTTGTGGCTTTCCTCGGCATCTTTTTGATTGCAATCATTTTGTTGCATATCGTAACTGCCGTTATAAGCATGGTTTGCGAGCTTCCTGTTTTGAAGCAACTCAATTCCACGCTCGGACTTGTTTTCGGTATTCTTTGCGCCGTTTTCTACGCAATGATATGGAGCAATCTTGCGATTTTGTTTGTAGATGCGCTTCATTCGATAGATCCGGTAATGTTTTCCGAAACCGTAATAGACGGAACCGTTATTGTAAAAATGTTTTCAAATATAAGAATATCTCTTATTCTGGAGATGCTCGGTTAATCTTTGTGCCTAAAGGAGGCTGTTTGTTATGGAAATGTGTTCAAGATGCCATAAGCGTATAGCTGTGGTGTTCATAACTAAAATCGAAAACGGAGAAACAAAAAACGAAGGCCTTTGCCTTAAATGCGCAAAGGAACTCGGACTTAAACCCGTTGACGATATTCTTTCGAAGATGGGAATATCGGAAGACGACCTCGAACAGATGGAGTCCGAAATGGAAAATGCGCTTTCGCAAGGTTTTTCACTTGAAGATGCCGAAGGAAACGACGAAACCGAGGACGCTGGCGCGCCCCCGATAGACATTCCGAAGCTTATCAAGGGCGGTATGTTTATCCCCAAAAGCGAAAAAAACAAAAACGACGGTAAGGACGGCGGAGACGGTAATGATGCGAAAAGCGGAAAGGCCGGTAAGGATTCGAAAAAGCCGAAGCGCAAATTTCTTGACGTTTACACAAAAAATCTCACGGCAGAGGCTCTCGCCGGAAACCTTGACCGTATAGTCGGACGTGATCGCGAGCTTGCGCGCGTTATTCAGATCCTTTGCAGACGTCAGAAAAACAATCCCTGTCTTATCGGTGAGCCGGGCGTAGGTAAGACTGCCATCGCGGAAGCTCTCGCTCAGCGCATCGCGGAGGATAAGGTCCCGTACCGTCTGCGCGGATGTGAGGTTCAGCTCGTGGATCTTACGGCGCTCGTCGCCGGAACGCAGTTCCGCGGTCAGTTTGAGTCTCGCGTTTTGGGGCTCATCGGCGAAGTCAAGGCGGCGGGTAATGTCATCCTCGTTATTGATGAAGTCCACAATATCGTCGGTGCAGGTGACGCAGAGGGAAGCATGAACGCGGCAAACATTCTGAAGCCTGCGCTCTCTCGCGGCGAAATTCAGGTTATCGGCGCGACAACACTTACCGAATATAGAAAATATATCGAAAAGGATTCCGCTCTCGAACGGCGCTTCCAACCTGTGACGGTCAATGAGCCTTCCATCGCGGACACGATCGAAATATTAAGAGGAATCAAGCATTACTACGAAAATTATCACGGAATCAAGCTTCCGGAGCATATAATCGAGCGCGCCGTAACGCTGTCGGAGCGCTATATTACCGACAGATACCTTCCCGATAAGGCGATAGACCTTATCGACGAAGCGCTTTCGCACGTTTCGCTTACGACGGATGCGATCAACGAACGCATGAAAACGGCTGAGGAACTTGAAAAAATCGATGCGGAGTATTCCGAGCTTGAAGCAAAGGAAGCGCCCGAAGATGCAGACGAGGCGAAGACGCATTACGAAAATCTCGCGCGGCTGAAAAGCGAAAAGCTTCGTATCGAGGCAGAGCTTTCGGAGCTTAACGAAAAATGCGATAAACTTGAGCTCACCGTTTCCGATCTTGCCGAGGTTATCGAAATCTGGACGGGTGTTCCTGCTACGGATATAAAAGAGGACGAATTTGATAAGCTTGCGGAGCTTGATAAGCGACTGAAAGCGCGTATAGTCGGTCAGGATGAGGCGGTTTACGCCGTTTCAAGAGCGATCAAGCGCGGACGCGCAGGTGTGCGCTACAAGCGCAGACCGGTTTCGTTCATTTTCGCAGGACCTACCGGCGTCGGTAAAACGGAGCTTGTAAAGACGCTTGCAAACGATCTTTTCTCCTCCCCCGAAACTCTTATCAGGCTTGATATGTCCGAATTTATGGAAAAGCATTCCGTCTCGCGCATTATCGGCTCGCCTCCCGGATATGTCGGCTATGACGATGCAGGTCAGCTCACGGAAAAAATACGCAGGCGTCCGTATTCCGTTGTTCTTTTCGACGAAATCGAAAAAGCGCACCCGGACGTTATGAATATACTTTTGCAAATCCTCGATGACGGAGAAATCACGGATGCACATGGAAAGCATGTTGACTTTTCTAACACCGTTATCGTTATGACAACTAACGCAGGTTCAGTCGGAATTTCGAATACCGCAGGTTTCTCCGAATCGACGGACAATTTTACGTCCGATAAGACGATGAAGGCACTCTCCGAGTTCCTTCGCCCCGAATTTCTCAACAGAGTTGATGAGATTATCACTTTCCGTTCGCTCTCGAAGGAGGATTTTGTCGGAATCGCGAAGATCATGACGGGCGACCTTGTTACCGCGCTTGCGGCGCGTGACATTGAGGTCAAATTCACCGACGCTGCGCTTGCGAGAATTGCGGATGAATCGTATTCGTTCAAGTTCGGCGCAAGAAATATGAGACGCTATATCGAAAATAACGTCGAGGATCCGCTTGCGTCAGAGATCATCGCTTCGCGCGATAACAGAATCACTCACGCGCTTGTTGACGCGGACGAATCCGGAACCGGTTTGAAGCTGACTTACATTAAGCTGCATTGATTTTTTGCCGGAATATGAAAAAAAGCTATAAGACAGCGTGGCATGCGGCATCGATCGAGGGAGTCGTTGACGCGCTCGGCACCAATGTTGTTTCCGGACTTTCGCAAAAGGACGTAAGGCAGAGGCGCAGAAAATACGGCATCAATCGAATCTACCGTGAAAATCGCGCTTCGTTTGTCGGCTATCTCGGCTATTGCCTTTCCGACTTAATGCTCATACTTTTGCTGATAACCGCACTTACCGCGTCGCTTTTCGGCGAGGACGAGATGATTTCGCTCATCGTCCCGACACTTGTCTTCAGCATAATTGTCAGGACATTTGCTTATATCCGCGCGAGACGATATATCGAGCAGTCCTCGTCTTCCGCCGCGGTTATGCCGAGCGTGTTCGTGCTTCGCGAAGGCTCTGTTTACAGAATCGATGCTCGCAGAGTTGTTCGAGGCGATATTCTGCGCTTGAAGGCAGGGGACATTGTCCCTTGCGATTGCAGGATAATACGAGACGAGTCACTGTCTGTTTACGAGGGCGCTGTTACGGGCGTGCGCGGTGCGGTACACAAGACTGCGTGCGATGTTGACGTTGACGCGGCGCCTGCCGCTTGCGTGAATATGCTGTTCGCCGGAAGCGGTGTACTTTCGGGGAATTGCGTTGCCGTTGCGGTTGAAATCGGAGCGGACACGCTTACCGTGCGTTCGCGCGGCGAGCTGGCGATCCCGAATACGGGCGAGCTGAAAATTGTCCGTCTGCTTGAAAAATACAGCAGAATATGGGGCGCGGTGATGACTTTGACCGTGTTCGTGATAACCTTGGTCACTCTCGTGTTCGGTCAAAGAGAGCTTTACGACGTGTTCTTCATGGGGCTTGCGCTCGCGACTTCGGCAATGTGCGAATATTACTGCGCCATGGGCGACATTGCCGCTGCGGCAGGGCTTTCCGCGCTTGCCTACGGAGAGGGCGGAACGTCGGTGCGCGGAGTTAGGTCGATCGAAGCTTTGGCGGAGCTTGACGCGATAGTGTTTGCCGAAAACGGAGTTATCTTCACGGATGGCATAGAATGTACGTTCAGCACGTTCCGTAACGGTAAGTTTACGGAGCTGACAGACCTTGACGAAGGCAAGCATCTCTTCAAATTCGCCGCAGTTTCAACGGGACTTTACGCCTCGGTTGCGGAGGCGTCGTCGGACACGATTGAGACGATACGTAGCAAAAGATCGAGCCAAAGCCGCGCGCTTGCGGATTATTTTACGAAAGTCGGCTACGACACGTCAAAAGTTTATTCCGAATACGAAACGCCCGTCATCTTCGGCGGTGAGCAGGAGAAACTGCCGTTTGACGTGCAGCTTACATATGAAAATGACGGCTATGTCGCGTATATGAACGGCGATGCGGAGCTGATCGTCAATTCAGCCGCATATGTTTGCGACGAATCCGGTGATGCGACGGCGATGACCGGCGAAATGAAATCGGCGCTTTTGCGTGCGATTTCGTATCACGAAAAACGCGGCGCCGAAGTTATCGGAATCGCTAAAAAAAACACGCCGTTTCGCTCCCCCGAAAGACTGAATTTCGCTGTTACGGATACTGTTTTTGTCGGAATTATCGCGCTTTACCGTCAGCTCGCTCCGAACGTTACGGAAAACGTGAAAATGTGCGACGAGTCGGGAATACGTCTCGTTTGGAACGGATCGGGGCGATCTTCCGTGCTTTCCGCATTCCGTTCGGGAATCGTGAAAAGCAGGGAAGATGTCATATACGCAAAGGAATTTGCGATTATGACACCATCCGAAAAGGAAAACGCCGCAAAACATAAGAAAATGCTCGTCGGTTTCGGGGCGGAGCTGCTTGACGAATACATCACGCTGATGAAAGCGTCCGGACAAAAAATCGCTTATGTGGCGGACACGTCGCATGAGCTTATTCGCGAGCTTCAGATGCTTCGTAAAGTCGGCGCAAGCTTCGCGCTTTCACACGCCGGAATCAAATATGAAAACGGCTCGGAGCGTGTCCTAACCGAAAATACGTCCGGAATATCGCAACTTTTGAAGATGAATTCCGATAACATCATCCCGACTGCAAACGAAAACGGCGGAGGCTTTCCGTCCGTTGTCGAAACGGTTAAATTTGCGAAGAGAATCTATAAAAACATCGCAAATATCGCGAATTATCTTGTCACTTCGCAAGCGGCGAGAATGCTGACCGTGCTTTATTCGGCGGTTTTCAGAAGCACGGCGATGACGGCGGCGCAGATCCTTTTCTGGGGGCTTATATTTGACTTTTTCGCCGTGATCACCCTCTCGCTTGAGCGTCCGACGGAAACCGAACTCAAAAACGGCAGCAATGTTTGCGAAAAGCTTTTGAATCCGTTTGCCGGAATCGGAGTTTCTGTTGCACACGGAGTGATCTGGGGCGCACTGATACTTATGACGTCCAACATTTTCTGCAAGACGGAGCAAAGCGCCGCAACGGTCATTTTTGTGTCACTGATACTGTCGCTTGCGGTCGTGTGCGGAGAGCACAGAAGCGAAAAATCCGTTTTTTCGTCCGAAAGAAGGATCAACCTCGCGACTTGCATTTTCATCGGCGCATCGCTTTTGCTTATAATACTTGTAACAATGTCGGAGCGCGCGGCGGCTTCGTTCGGAATCGGCTCACCGTCGGCGTATGAACTCTTCGTTTCGGTAATCCCTGCTGTGCTTATGCTCGGCGCTTACGAAGGCGAAAGAATACTCGAAATTAAGAAAAAAGCGTCCGAAAATAAATAATATTGAAAATACACTTGAATATTACCGCCCAAAAGGGCTATAATAAAGTGATAATGAGATCATTTGAGAAAAGGAGACAGTAAAATGTCCGAAAATGTACAGAATGAATGCACTCATGACTGCTCAACTTGCGGTCTTGATTGTCCTTCGAAAAAAAATCCGGAATCTTTACTTGAGCCTGCTAACAGATTCAGTAAGATAAAAAAGGTCATCGGTGTTGTCAGCGGTAAGGGCGGTGTCGGCAAAAGTATGGTAACCTCACTCCTCGCTCTTACGATGAGACGTCGCGGCTATAATGTGTCCATTATGGACGCGGATATAACAGGTCCCTCCATTCCGAAAGCTTTCGGACTTAAGTGCGGTGGCGCGGAAGGCGACGAAAACGGAATTATCCCTCCCGCAACGGCAACGGGAATAAAAGTCATGTCGGTTAACCTTTTGCTTGATAACGAGGCAACTCCCGTAATTTGGAGAGGCCCCGTCATTGCAGGTACCGTAAAGCAGTTTTGGACCGATGTTGTTTGGGGCTACAATGATATTATGTTTATAGATATGCCTCCGGGAACCGGCGATGTTCCGCTTACGATCTTCCAGTCGATCCCGCTTGACGGAATTGTTATCGTAACAAGCCCTCAGGAGCTTGTTTCCATGATCGTATCCAAGGCGGTCAATATGGCGAATATGATGAATATTCCCGTTGTTGGTTTGGTCGAAAATATGAGCTATGTAGAGTGTCCGGATTGCGGCAAAAGAATCAATATTTTCGGTGAAAGCGCTACCGAAAAGATCGCGAATGAGTATGGCTTGAAGCTTCTTGACCGTATGCCCATTTCCCCCGAACTTGCACATATGTGCGATAGCGGACGCATAGAAATGACTCCTCGCGATTGGCTCACAAATGCCGCAGACGAGATAGAAAAGCTCAGTAAATAATCAATAAAATAATCACCGCGAGTGATAAATCAGGAGGAAATTATGGATAAGGTCAGATTCGGTATCGTAGGTATCGGTAATATGGGATCCGGTCATGTTCGACGCTTTATCGGCGGCGAAGTTAACGGCGCGGTTCTCACTGCTGTTTGCGATATTAAACCGGACAGACTTGAGTGGGTAAAGTCGTACTGTGCCGAAAATAACGCAAAATCCCCCGCGCTTTACGATGATTGCATTAAAATGCTTGATTCGGGTGACATTGATGCAATATTGATTGCGGTTCCGCATTATTTGCATCCCGTGCTCGGAATAGAGGCATTCAAGCGCAAAATACACGTGCTTTGCGAAAAGCCGATAGGCGTTTATACAAAGCAAATTCCCGAATTTGTAAAGGCGGCTCATGAAAGCGGCTGCGCATTCGGTCTTATGTTCAATCAGAGAACGGACAAGTATTATCAGAAAATGCATGATATGATTGCGGCGGGCGAGCTTGGTGAGCTTAAGCGCTGTGTTTGGATTATCACGGACTGGTATCGCACGCAGGCTTACTACAACAGCGGCGGATGGAGAGCAACATGGGCAGGCGAAGGCGGCGGCGTTCTTCTCAATCAGTGCCCGCATAATCTTGATCTTTGGCAGTGGATCTTCGGTATGCCGAACCGCATCAGAGCGTTTTGCCAGTTCGGTAAATATCACGATATCGAAGTTGAGGATAATGTAACGGCTTATGCCGAATACCCCAACGGCGCAACAGGTGTCTTTATCACAACAACGGGCGAATTCCCCGGCACAAACCGCCTCGAAATTTCCGGTACGCGCGGTAAGCTCGTTCGCGAAGGCGGCGGACTTAAATTCTATCGTAACGAAGTTGACGAAAGAGAATACAACGCCACAACGGATAACGGTTTCGGCAAGATCCCGTACGAGGTTATTGATGTTGAAGTTGAGGGAAAGGGCGGCGCTCATACCGAGATCTGCCAGAACTTCACGGATCATATCCTTCACG
>CAYWAD010000016.1:0-24442 GCA_964456045.1 uncultured Lachnospiraceae bacterium | reverse complement strand
AAAATGGCGTGAAGATGAAGAAAAATCCGAAATTTTATATGTTAGTGACGATATTATGAAATAAAAAAGAGCCGAAAGGCTCTTTTTTATTTGAACGGGTTTATTTGGAAAGTCTGTTTGCGATGTCGTAGAGATTTTGCAGATAGTAACGCTTTTCCATGCAGAGATTGTGCATTTCGTTGATGTCCGCAAGTGAATAATGTCTGAGGTCGGAATCCTTGAGTTTTCCCTTGTACATTTGGTCGAGACGAAGCGCATAGGTAATGTCCATCGGCTCGATTGTACCATTGCGTTCGCACATAACGAGGTTGGAATCGCCGTTGAGCAGACATTCAACAGCCTTATCGCCCATACGTGTAGCGAGCATTCTGTCGCGCAGTGTGGGTGATCCGCCGCGGATAACGTGACCGAGACGGGAGAATCTTGTTTCAACGCCCGTTTCGAGCGGAATGATCTTCGAAAGATGTTCCGCGTATTCACCGAGACCCTCCGCAACGACAACGATGTAGTGACGCTTGCCGTCCTCGCGACCTTTAATGATCTTTTCGATAAGCTCGGCTTCGTTGAAGGGAATTTCCTTGATCGCGATTGCTATCGCACCGACAGAAATGCCGACTTCAAGCGCGATGTAGCCTGCATCGCGTCCCATAACCTCAACGACATTTGCTCGTGCGTGAGATTCGCAGGTATCGCGCAGACGGTCGATCATCGAAAGGCAGGTGTTGGATGCGGTGTCAAAGCCGATTGTGTAGTCTGTGGAGGTGATGTCGTTGTCGATCGTTGCGGGGATGCCGACTGTGGGAATGCCCTGCGCGGTAAGGTCAACGCCACCGCGGAAGGTGCCGTCTCCGCCTATGACAACAACGCCGTCGATGTTGTTTTCTCGACAAGTTTTCGCAGCAGCCTGCTGACCTTCGAGCGAACGGAAGCGGTGACATCTGTCCGAATAAAGAACAGTGCCTCCGTGGTTAAGTATACCGGAAACGTCACGGTACGAGAATTTTTTCATTTCGTTGTCGATAAGACCGCGATAACCCTTGTATATACCTACAACTTCAACTCCGCGTTCGATTGCGGAACGTGTTACGGCTCTGACTGCGGCGTTCATACCGGGAGCGTCGCCGCCGGACGTAAGTACACCGATGCGTTTGAATTCAGACATAATGATTCTCCATTCTTGCGTTTTGAGGTTTTTTGATTATTTATAAAACTGAATTGCCTTGATTATAAGTTTGAAAGCGGCTTCCGCACTTGCGTATCTGATTGCGTCACGCCCCAGATTTTCGGGGAAGGAAAGACGAAGCGACTCGCTGTGCTTATCCGAGGTGACTGCGATGCAAACGGTGCCGACGGGCTTTTCGGCAGAACCGCCCGCGGGACCGGCGATTCCCGTTGTAGCGATTGCTATATCGACGGAACACACGCGCTTTGCGCCCTCGGCCATTTCAACGGCGGTTTCCGTTGATACCGCACCGAATTTTTCAATCGTTTCGGGATTGACGCCGAGAATTGAGGCCTTTGAACGGTCGGAATATGCGGCTATTCCGCACTCGAAAACGGCAGACGAGCCTGAAACGTCCGTGATAAGCTTTGATACGAGTCCACCCGTGCAGGATTCTGCCGTTGCAACGGTGAGATGCATGTTCGAAAGCGCGGCAACTGCCGTGTAAGCGGCATCATGCGCCGAGGTGTGGATAGAGGAATTGCTCATGGTGGTGTTCCTTTCTGTTCAAAATTTTCAGGTTCCGGCAGTCTCGATCAAACGAGAGATAAGATCCTTTGTGCCGATACCGTGCTTTTCGAAAAGCTTCGGATACATACTGATCGAGGTGAAGCCGGGGAGAGTGTTGATTTCATTAAAGATGATTTGCTCTGTGCCCTTGAAGTCGCGGACGAAGAAGTCAATGCGTGAGAGACCGCGGCAACCGAGAACGTGGAAGATGAGTTCCGCTGTGTCGCGGATACGCATATCGGTTACGCCGAGGATGCGAGCCGGGATGAAGTATTCCGCTGTGTCGGTTTCGTATTTTGTCTCGTAATCGTAAAATTCCGCACCGGGATTTATCTCTCCGCAAGGGGAAAGCGTGACGCTTCCGTCCTCGTTTTCGAGCGCAGCGATCTCAACCTCGCGCCCTTTGATAAATTCCTCGACGAGGATCTTTTTGTCGTATTTCGCAGCTTCGGAGAGCGCGGACGAAAGAGAGTCGCGGTCTGTCGCCTTGCCTGCGCCGACGGAGGAACCGGACGACGACGGCTTAACGAACACGGGATAAGTCAAGGTTGCTTCGACGCGACCGATAACGTCGTCCACATCGGCGGAAATTTCGCGTGTGGTGAACACGAGCGCGTTCGCCTGCGGTACGTCATAGTTGGAAAGAATCAGTTTTGTGAGCGTTTTATCCATACAGATGGCGGAAGCGGCGCAACCGCAGCCTACGTATGGAATTCCTGCGAGGGAGAGCATACCCTGAAGTGTGCCGTCCTCGCAATATTTGCCGTGCATTACGGGGAAAACGATGTCCGCCTTGAGTGTTTCGAATTTACTGTCTCGTTCTACGACAAACGCGCCGTTGCCGTTTTCGGGGTTGAAGCTTACCGGAGAAAGCTTATCCGACTCGTGCCACTTGTCTTGGGGGATAAGGTCGATGTCGTCCTCGTAAAGGAACCATTTGCCGTTTTCCGTTATTCCGATTACGGAAACGTCGTATTTTTCGCGGTCGATGTTTTTCAGGACACATTCAACAGACCGGAGAGACACTTTATATTCGGTGGACTTTCCTCCGAAAAGACAAATTACGTTTTTTTTCATAAATAAACTCCGTTATAGTTTTTTGTATAAGTAATATTCTATGGAATCTCGCAGAGCCTGCCAGCTTGCGTCAACTATATCGACGGAAACGCCGACAGTGCGCCAGACGGAAACGCCGTCCGTGCTTTCGATCAAAACGCGCACGGAGGAAGCCGTTGTGTCGCTTGCGGAATCGAGCACTCGAACCGTATAATCGGAGAGGCGAACGGCGGCAAGATCCGGATAGAAGCCGGAAAGCGCACGCCTGAGCGCGACATCGAGTGCGTGGATGGGGCCGTTACCCTCTGCGGCGGTCAGTTCCTCTGTGATTTCACCGTTTTGCTTCGGTATTGCAACCTTGATGAAAGCCGAGCATTTGCTTTTCGGGTTGATCGAAAGCGGCTCGCTTATCATAACTCGGAATGTGAGCAGCTCGTAAAACGAGCGCCTGAGTCCGAGTGCTTCAAGTATGACGAGCAGCAGGGAAGCTTCCGCATTTTCGAACTGAAAGCCCTTGTTTTCGAAGCTTTTTATATGCGAAATGACTTTGTTAAATCGTTCTGTTCCGATTTCGAGATTGAGTTCGGGAACGATTCGATCGAGCACTGCCTGATATGCGCTTTTTCCGGATATGCCGGAGATCAAGAGGTTGCTCGCGTTGCCGACAAGCTCCGGCATTGTGTGTTCGAAAGTTCGCGGTGTTTTTCGTACCGCGTCAATGTGCATACCTGCCTTATGCGTGAAGGCGTAACCGCCGACGAACGGAGAATGATCGTTAAAGGAAAGGTTTGCAATTTCGGTGACGGAACGTGCCGTGCGAGTGAGCTGCGCGAGCTGTGCTTTGGTGAGGCAATTGTAGCCGAGTTTGAGCTGAAGCACCGGAATTGCGGTGTTGAGATTGCAGTTGCCGCAGCGTTCGCCAATACCGCATATCGTGCCCTGTACTTGTACAGCGCCGGAAATTACGGCTTCAACGGAGCAAGCGACAGCCATTCCGATGTCATCGTGACAGTGGATGCCGAGATGTGCTGACGGGATTTTGGAGTGAACAGAATTGACGATGACTCCGATCGCGTCCGGAAGCATACCGCCGTTGGTGTCGCAAAGGACGAGACGTTCCGCGCCTGCGTCGATTGCGGTTTGAAGCACGGAGATGGCGTAGGCAGGGCTGTCGCCGTAACCGTCAAAGAAATGCTCGGCGTCGAAAAAGACGTGCTTGCCGAAGCGACACAGAAACGATACCGTGTCGAATATCATTTCGAGATTTTCTTCCGCGGTCGTGCCGAGGACTGTTGTGACCTGGTATTCCCAAGCCTTGCCCACAACAGCTACGTATTCGACAGGTGATTGCGAGAGCCGCAGCAAAACGGGGTCGTTTTCTGCTTTTTTGCCGGCGCGTCTCGTCGCGCAGAAGGCGGAAATGTGAGCGTTTTCAAGTTTGAGCTTGTCGCATTCGTCAAAGAAGGCAGAATCGCGTTCGGAAGCGGCATTCCCTGCTTCAATATAAGATACGCCGAGGCTGTCGAGTACGTGAATTATGCTTATTCTGTTGTCGTCTGTGAAGTCTATACCTGCGCCCTGTGCACCGTCGCGCAGAGTTGTGTCGTAAATTTCAACTTTCATAATTTTATATTTCGCTGAGCTTCAGCCATTTGTTTATTGCGTGCAAATACGCTTGAATGCTTGCTTTGATGATGTCCGACGAAACGCTTCGCCCCGCAAGGGCAGTCTCGCCCGACTTGATCTTTACTCGAACCTCGCCGAGCGCGTCCGCGCCCTCGGTTACGGCGGAAATGTTGTAGGTTTCGAGCGTGACGTGACTGGCCGCACCTGTGATTGTGTTGATCGCGTTGAAAGCCGCATCAACGGGACCGTCGCCGAGTGCGGCTTCGGAAAATGCTGCACCGTCCTCGCGAACGAGCGTGATCATTGCCATTGCCTGCATGCGATTTCCGCTTTGAATTTGGAATGTGTCGAGCGCGAAACGACCGGAAACGGTGTCAAGATATTCGTTAATGATTGCCATAATATCGCCGTCGGACATAACGTCCTTGCGCTCCGCGATTTCCTTGAATGCGGAAAAAGCCGTGTTTATCGCATCGTCACCGAGATTGTAGCCAAGCTCAGCGACTCTTGTCGCGAATGCGTGCCGTCCGGACAGCTTTCCGAGCATTATGCGTTCGGAACCGTGACGGGGGAGACCGACGGATTCGGGGGTCATTATTTCGTAAGTTGCGGAATTGGAGATAACGCCGTGCTGATGTATGCCGGATTCGTGCAGAAAGGCGTTTTTGCCGACGATCGCCTTGCCGTTGGGAACACGAAGCCCGGAAAGCGACGCGACAAGCCTTGAAACTTGCATAATTCCTTCGGTTGTGATCCCGTGTGCAACGGAGAAAATGTCGTGCCTGACGGTGAGCGCCATTATGATTTCTTCCGCGGCGGCGTTGCCTGCGCGCTCTCCGATGCCGTTTACGGTGCATTCAACCTGACCTGCGCCGGCGCAAACGGCGGAAAGGCTGTTTGCCACTGCGAGACCGAGATCGTCGTGACAGTGAACGCTGATCGTGACGTTTTCGATTTCGGGAACGTCATTTTTCAGACGTGAAATAATTTTTGAAAATTCTTCCGGTGTGGTGTAACCGACAGTGTCGGGGATGTTTATCGTTTTTGCGCCGGCACGTATGGCGTGACGAACCGCCTCAGCCAAAAAATCCGGCTCGGTGCGAGTCGCATCCTCCGCAGAAAATTGTACGTCGTCGCAAAGCGACGCGGCGTATGTCACGGACTTGTCGATTCTGTCGAGAACTTCTTCTTCCGTCATGTGAAGCTTGTGCAGACGGTGAAGCGGACTTGTGGCGATGAAAACGTGAATTCGCGGAAACGCGGCGGATTTGATTGAATTCCACGCAATGTCGATGTCGTTTTTGAGGGAGCGCGCGAGAGCGCACACCGTGGAAGTTTTTACGCGCTGCGCGATTAATGCTGCCGCGCGTTCGTCTGCATGAGACGAGGCAGGAAATCCGACTTCGATTATGTCAACGCCGAGCCGTTCGAGCGCGAGCGCTATTTCAAGCTTGTGATTTACCGAAAAATGTGCGCCGGGTGTTTGCTCGCCGTCGCGCAGGGTTGTGTCAAAAATTTTGATTTTTCGTTCGTTCATAGCAGTGTGTCACAGTTTTTTCAGCACGGCAACGCGCGGTCTTTTTTCAATGTCGGTTACGATTTGGCACGAAAGACCGCAGGTGTCCGCGATATTTTTAATGTCGTTTTCTTCGTCAAAGCCGATCTCGAAAACAAACGAGCCGTCTTTTTTTAAGTATGGCAGAAAATTTGCCGTGATGCTTTCGTAAAATATCATCCCGTCGTCGCCTCCGAAAAGCGCGATAGACGGCTCATACGCAAGTTCGGGCGCGAGCTTGTTCGCGTCGGAGAGCTTGATGTAAGGCGGATTTGACGCGATAATGTCAAATTCCGAGCCGGAGAAAAACTCGTCAACGGAGACTTTGTTAAGCACGTCACAGCGACCGAAACGGATTCGACCCGAAACGTCGAGCGATTCGGCGTTTTTTTGAGCTATTGCAAGAGCTTTTTCGGAAATGTCAACGGAAACGCAACTTGCGTCGGAATTTCGCACAGCGGCAATCCCTATGCAACCGCTGCCACAACATATGTCAGCGATCGTTTTTCCGGTTTTCAGCTCGTCAAGCAGAACTTCGACGAGCGTTTCCGTGTCGGCGCGGGGGATGAGGCAGTCCGGCGAGACAAAATATTCGTCGCCGAAAAAGCTCCATTTGCCGATGATGTACTGAAGCGGCTCGCGCGAAAGCCGACGTTGGAGCATTTCGTAAAAGCGACCGTAAAACGGTTCCGACGAAATATCCTCGTCAAGCGCAAACATCAAAGCCGCTCGCGAATGTCCGGATGCGGCTTCATATAAAGTGAAAATGTCGTTTTTTGCGTCCGATATGCCGGCGTCGGCAAGCAGACGAATTGCCTCTCGCGGAGTCATTTTACGCTTCTTCGGACGGAGCATCGCCGTCGTCGGTGATTTTTTTCGTATCGGGGACAAAATCGGGGAATTCTTCGGGCATTGCGAGCTTCAGGGAAGTGATTGCGATCTCAAGCTGAGAAAGATCAGGCTCGCGAGTGGTGATTCTCTGCATCCAAAGTCCGGGTGCGGAGAGGATTTTAGTAAGTGTGTTGGAATGTTTGCCTGCGTAAATCAGATATTCAAAGCTGAGTCCCATAACGATCGGGAGCATACAGATTTTGACCAGTGATTGAACATACCAAGCCCAAGTGTGAGGAACGACGGTGTAGATCAATATGCTGAGGATGAGGATGACGAAAATGAAACTTGTGCCGCATCTCGGATGGAAACGCGAGCAGGTAGCGGCGTTTTCGGGGGTGAGTTCCATGCCGGATTCGTAGCAGGCGATGGACTTATGCTCCGCACCGTGATACTCGAACGTGCGTCTGATGTCCTTCATGAGCGAAACGAGGCAGATGTACGAAACGAAAATGACAATGCGGAAAACGCCGGAGAAAACGCTTATGAACAAACTGCTTTCAAGCGCGGAAAACGTGTTTGCGAGCAGGTTTGCGAGATACGTCGGCAGAAGTGCGAAAAGACCGACGCCGAGCGCAAGGCCGAGCACAATGCCGATCACCATTACAACGTCAAGCACGCCTTTGCCGAACTTTTCGCGCAGCCATTTTTCGAATTTTGTTTCTTCAAGTTCGTCGTCGATGCCGAGCAGTTCCGCGGAATCGTTCAGACAGCCGAACGACATTATCATTGATTCGATAAAGCTGACAACGCCGCGAATGATGGGCAAATTGAAAAATTTATGCTTTTTGCGAAGCGAAATATATTCGGATTCTTTGATGTTTATGGAGCCGTCCTCGCCTCTGACGGACAGGGCGATCTTTTCGCCGCATCGCATCATAACGCCTTCGAGTACAGCCTCGCCGCCTACTTTACCCATGCGGCTCAAAAGTTCGGGATTTTTATTGTCTTTCATTATAAAACAAGCCTTTCAAAAACTAACGGCGAAAATTGAAACTTTCGCTCCAAAATAAGTATATCACAAATCGCGTCTTAAATAAATATAATAATTATTATTTTGATGTGAAATTTGTTAAATTCACGTTTTGATCTTGCTTCCGGCATAAACGAGGGGAGATTGCTTGTAGTCGCGAGGGGTCATGTTGAGCTGCTTGGAGAAGTTTCGGTTGAAACTTCGTAGACTTCCGTAGCCGCACAGTTCAGCAATTTCCAAAATGGGAAGTTCGGTGTTTTTTAAGAGATAGCAAGCCCTGTCTATGCGAAGCATATTTACGTATTCGGTGAAAGAGATGCCGATATGCTCGGAAAAAAGCTTGGAAAGGTAGCTGTAATCGTATCCGATATGCGCCGACAGATCCTTGAGCGAGCAACTGTTCAGGTAATTATCGTCCGCAAAGCTGAATATGCGGTGTATCAAATCGGAGCCGCTTGCGGCGTCCTTGTCCGCGACGGACACGAATTCATCGTCGGAAAAGAAGGCACAGTAAATGTAGAGAATGCCCTTGATTTCTTCAAAAGCACTGCTTTCGGATGCAGACATAAAAAGCTCGATCCAGGCGGAGGAGTCAATGTGTTTTTTCGGATTTTTCGGTGTGCAGCCTTGAAGCTTGGAGTTAAAATGCGCGATCAGCTCCGGCTTAAGTAATATCAGCCTGTGCTTGGAGATCTCGCCGCTGACAAGTTGATGAGTTTGATTCGGGAATATGAAAACGGAGTCGTTTTTTTCGAGCGTGTAGGGGGAGCCGTCAATAATAACGTCCATTTTGCCGTCTTTTATGAAGATGATTTCATACCAACGATGCAAATGAGTCGGATATGAAAAATTTTCAGCTTCCTCAATGGCAAACCAATCTTTGTTAAGTTCTTCTCGCTTTTCGTAATAGAACATATTCTTGTCTCCGGAATCACAAATATTGTCTATAATTTTACTGCGTCTACGGCGCAATGTCAAGACATTCTCGCCTCGAAAACAAAAAAGTCGGCAAAATATCGAGAAAAAGGAAACAGTATTTTCAAGCATCGATGGTAATTGGAAAATGTAGCAAAATGCACAAATCGAGAACGCGATTTTTGTTGAGAACGACGAAAAATATTTTGCAACTTTTGTTGACAATCAAGGTGAATTCTTCTATAATGGCGGCAGAATTAAGCGAAATGCTTTTTCTGAAATTCAAACACGGAAAAATAAGGAGATCGAGTTATGAGTGAGGAGAACACAGCCCGATATCTTTGCAGCAGAGAGCTGACGCCGAAAGAAAAACAGCTCGTCGAGTCCGCAATACGCGACGGCGAACGAATTGTTTTTGTCATGACAGCAGACCTGAACCGTAAGGGGAACTACGCCGTTGACTGGTTGGCGGCAACGGACAAGGCTCTTTACAGGACAAACGAGAACGGAGACGATGAAAGAATCGCATTTGATGATCTTGAAAAATGCAGAGTCAAGCGTAATTACGGAAACGCCGTTTTCATCGTATGCAAAAAGGACGGCGAAAGCGTCAATTTTATGAGGTTTTCGTACAAATCCGCGTCTCTTTTCGATGCCGCGGCGCAGTATGCCGAAATGATGGCAAACGGAACCTGCGCGAACCCGGACGAGGCGGCGGACGTTGTTGCTGCCGTGATCGAAAAGCAGTTCAGCTATTGTCCGAAGTGCGGACGCTCGCTTTCGGGAAAGGAATGCATTTACTGCCAATCAAAAAGCAAGCTGATCTCGAAGATTGCAAAATACGTGCTTCCGCATAAGTACACCTTGCTGTTTTGCCTGGTGCTTTCGGCACTGACAACGGCAATGGCAATGCTTCCTCCGTATATGACCGGACATCTTGTTGACGACGTTCTGCCGAACGGAGACAAGTCGGCGCTGACGGGTGTTGTAATAACGCTCATTTTGGCGTATGTCGTGCAGTATGGTGTCGGAATGCTTCGCTCGTATATGCTTCGTATATGCGGCGACAAGATCGTTCGAGACCTCAGAAGCGATGTTTACCGCAAAGCGCAGTATTTGCCGATGAAATTCTACGACAAGACCTCTACCGGTTCCGTCATTAACAGAATCAGCGGAGACACCTCAACGATCCAAAATTTCGTCTTGCGCGTTACGCAGGAGGTTGTGGTTCAAATATTCACGCTTGTCGGAATTGTCGTTATTATGCTGTCGATGAACTGGCAGCTGACGCTGCTTTCGCTCATTCCCGTGCCGTTTGTCGCGGTCGGTGCGAGGATATTCGGACGAAAAATACGTCCTTATTACAGAAAGATTTGGCGTCGTTGGTCTGCGGTGACTTCGATTTTGACGGACAACCTCCCCGGTATCCGAGTTATCAAGAGCTTTACAAACGAAAAACGCTCCACCGAAACCTTCGATGCATACAACGAAGAATGGCTCAAGACAGACGTTAAGAGCGCGAGAATCACGATCGCGTTTCCCAATATCGTTTCGTTCGTTATCACGATGGGCTCGCTTCTGATTTGGGCTGTCGGCGGTAATCTGGTTATTGATAACCCCGAATTCATCACGCCCGGACTTTTGGTTTCGTTCATTTCGTATACTTCGATGTTCTACGGTCCCGTCAACTTTTTTGCAAATTTCAGCGATTCCTATCAAAGCTCGCTTGCGGCGCTTGAAAGAATCCTCGACATTATTGATGCCGAGCCGGAAGCAACCGCGCAGGACGGTAAAAAACTTGACTCCGTTAATGGTAAGATTGAATTCCGCAACGTAAGTTTCTCTTTTGACAGATCAAAAAAAGCGCTGTCTAACGTAAGCTTTGTGATCGAACCGGGCGATATTGTCGGTATCGTCGGAACGACGGGTGCGGGAAAGTCCACGATTATCAACCTGCTTATGCGCTTTTACGATGCGTACGACGGCGAGATCCTTCTTGATGACGTTGATATCAGAACGCTTGATATGGAGCAGTACAGACGTGAAATCGGCTACGTTCAGCAGGAGCCGATGATGTTCCACGATACGATTTACAGTAACATTGCATACGGTACGCCGGATGCGAGCGTTGAAGCCGTAATGCACGCGGCAGATGTCGCAAACGCGCATTGCTTCATCGCGCGTATGCCGGATGCGTATGATACGGTGCTCGGCGAGCGCGGAACGGGACTTTCCGGCGGCGAACGTCAAAGACTTTCCATCGCGAGAGCGGTGCTCAAAAACCCAAGCATACTTTTCTTCGACGAAGCAACCGCTGCCGTTGACTCCGAAACCGAAAATCTTATTCAGGGCGCGATCGAGCGTCTCATAAGAGGACGTACTACGATCATGATCGCACACAGACTTTCGACGCTTCGTAAGGCTAACAAGATCATAGTTGTCGATAAGGGCGAGATCCTCGAAATGGGTAAGCCGGAGGATCTGCTTGCGGCAAAGGGCAAATATTGGAAGCTTGTCGAGATACAGAAAATGTCCGCACAGGTTGAAAAAAGTAAGGCAGAGGAGAGATTTGATTGATGGAACGCATATACATTGATTACGACGCGGCTCATTTCGAGCGCACAGACCTCACATTTGTCGATATGACGCTTTGCTCCGGCGAAACTTTCCGTCATCTTGAGCCTCGCCGCCTTTTCCCGATGACGGGCGTGTCCAAATACATCACGCTTTTGAACGATGATGGAGACGAGGTGGCGGTCATCCGCGACCTTGCAACGCTCCCGGAAAAGGAACGTGCGGTTATTGAAGAATGCCTTTCGGAATATTACCACGTGCCGAAGATTGAGGCGGTCACGGGGCTTTCCGAAAAGTTCGGTATTATCAAATTCTTCTGCAAAACAGATCGCGGTGACTGTGTTATCGAAATCAGAAATATCGTGCATCAGATTAAGCTGATGTACGGCTTCAGAGTTCTGATACGTGATAACGACGACAACAGATACGAGATTCCCGACATAAGGCGGCTTGATAAAAAGAGCCGAGGCTTCCTTGACGATTACATCTAAAAATAAAAATTAAAATTGGAGAAAAACAATGAAACTTTTACTTGCGATTGTTAATAATGATGACAGCGCCATTGCTGCCGCAGCACTTACGGAACGTGGATTTTTCGTAACCAAACTTTCCACAACGGGCGGCTTCCTTATGGTGGGAAACACGACGCTTTTGATCGGTACGGACGATGATAAGGTCGATGAAGTCAAGGCGATTCTTGCCAAGCACTGCACAACGAGAAAGCAAATACCCTCTCCTACGGAGTCGTTCGGACGCGGACTTAAAAACGATTCGATTCCCAAGGAGGTCTACGTCGGAGGCGCGACGGTATTTGTCCTGAACGTAGAAGATACAATGAAGATATAAGGCAAACGCATAACTCCGATTTGCCTTGGTATACAAAGAAAAACGAAAATCCGAAGCAAGCTTTTGAGCCTGCTTCGGATTTTTTGTCGTTGGGATTTGTGCAATTGAATAAAATTCTCGGACGCTTAACTCTGAGCCAGTTTTTTTCGCAAAAGAGTCGAGCTGATGGGCGTGCCGTCGGTGTTCAGCACGGGCGGAATGATGCTGACGGAAATGCCCAGTTCGTCGAGCTGACGTGCGAGAGTCGATTGGTTGCCGGAGGCATTTTTTCCGAACGTGAAATTGAAGCCGCAGACTGCGGTTGCGGGGGAGAGGGCGGAGACGAGCGCACGAACGAACTCATCCGCGTCCATGGAAAGCAGTTCGGGAGTCGGATCCGGCATTATGAGAATGTCAACGCCGAGCGCGGCGATTGCGTCGGCTTTTTCCTCCGGCGTCATGAGCGGAAGCGCAGAGCCCGGAACCAGCGCGTTTTTCGGAGGTGATGAAAAGCACCACACCGCCGCTTCTCCGTTGAGCGCTTTCGCCTTGTCAACGGCGGAGCCGATAACGGAGAGATGCCCCGAATGCAGACCGTCGAACGTGCCGAGCGCAACCGACGCGATGCCATTATTCAATTTCGGGAACGGTTCTCTGAAAATCCGCATAAAAGCTCCTCTGTAATTTGTCCGGAATTTATTGCCGTAATATTTTAGCACAAAACCGCCGGAAATACAACCTTACGCGCACGAAAGTTGCTTTTTTGAAGCGATTTGTGCGAATGAAAGTGTCGCCCGAATTTTCACAAATTCGAGTAACGCTTGCTTGACAGAGGTGTATATGTTGGTATATAATATTTTAGGATTTTTATTATGCAGGGAAGGTATGCTTTCACACAGCAGATTTGCCCTGCGATTTATTTTGACATTGATTCGAAAGTGAGAGAAACAATGAAAAACTACAAAGTTGATACAAATTGCGTTCAAGCCGGTTGGGAACCCGCAAACGGAGAACCGAGTATTCTCCCCATCTACCAGTCAACGACATATAAATACGATTCTTCCGAGTTCCTCGGTAAGCTATTCGACCTTGAAGCTCCGGGACATATGTATACCCGTATCTCCAACCCCACGGTTGATGCGGTTGAGAAGAAGATCGCGGCGCTCGAAGGCGGAGTGGGAGCTATGTGCACGGGTTCCGGTCAGGCAGCAAGCTTCGCTTCCATCTTCAACATTACTTCCGCAGGTCAAAACTTTATTTGTTCCGCTTCTATTTACGGCGGAACGACGAACCTCTTTGCCGTTACGATGGCGAGAATGGGTATCGAAGTCAGATTCTTCACTCTCGATATGACGGACGATGAGGTAAACGCGCTGTTCGATGAAAATACACGTCTCGTTTTCGGTGAAACGGTTGCAAACCCCGCGCTTACCGTGTTTGACATCGAGCGTTACGCAAAGTTGGCGCACAGCCATGGCGTTCCGCTGATCATAGACAATACTTTCGCAACGCCCGTTCTTTGCCGTCCGATCGAATTCGGCGCGGACATCGTTATCCATTCGACAACGAAATATATGGACGGTCACGCGTCCGTAGTCGGCGGCGTTATCGTTGACAGCGGAAACTTCGATTGGACAAAGGACGGCAAATATCCCGAACTCTCGACCCCCGACGAATCATACCACGGCGTTGTTTATACGGAGCAGTTCGGCAATGCCGCATATATAACCAAGGCTCGCACTCAGCTTATGCGTGACCTCGGACTTACACCTCAGCCGCTTGCTGCGTTCATCCTCAATCTCGGACTTGATTCCCTCGCGGTCAGAATGGAGCGCCACGTTAAAAATGCGCTTAAAGTTGCTGAATTTCTCGAAAAGGATCCGAGAGTTTCCTGGGTCAATTATCCGTCGCTTCCGTCTTCGGATCAGTATGAACTTGCAAAGAAGTATCTGCCGGACGGTGCTTGCGGAGTTGTTTCGTTTGGCGTTAAGGGCGGAAGAGAAGCCGCTATGAAGTTTATGGACAGCCTCACGCTCGCGCGCATAGTTGTTCACGTTGCGGACGCGAGAACTTGCGTGCTTCACCCGGCTTCCACAACTCACCGTCAACTTACGGATGATCAGCTTGTCGCTGCCGGAATCACCCCCGATCTTATTCGTATGTCCATCGGCATTGAAAATGCCGACGACATTTTGGCGGATATTGACGCGGCACTTACAAAAGCAACGAAATAAAAACGTATGCCTATTAAAATACCCAATCTTTTACCTGCGACGGAAACTCTGCAAAACGAAAATATTTTCGTAATGACCGAAACTCGCGCAATCAGTCAGGACATACGTCCGCTTTCGATCGCGGTGCTCAATCTTATGCCCACGAAGATCGAAACGGAGACACAGCTTGCGCGTCTGCTCGGAAACACACCGCTTCAAGTGGAACTGACCTTGCTTCACACGAAAACGCACAGGTCAAAAAATACGGCATCGGAGCATTTGCTTGCGTTTTACAAGACATTTGATGATGTGCGTCACTTGAAATTCGACGGACTTGTCATAACGGGTGCGCCCGTTGAAAAGCTTGAATTCGAAGAAGTCGAATATTGGGATGAGCTTTGTGAAATTATGGAATGGAGCAAGACAAACGTCACAAGCACGTTCCACATTTGCTGGGGCGCTCAGGCAGGGCTTTACTATCATTACGGAATCGGAAAATATCCGCTCGAAAAGAAGCTGTTCGGCGTGTTCCCACATGTTAAAGATTACAAAAAGTCTATTCTGCTTCGCGGCTTTGATGATACTTTTATGGTGCCTCATTCGCGGCATACAACGGTCAAACGTGAGGAAATCGAAGCTTGCGACGAACTTCGCGTCATAGCTTCGTCCGAGGAAGCCGGCGTTTATGCAATCACAACAAAACGGGGACGTCAGATATTCATAACGGGACATTCCGAATATGACGCGGATACGCTCAAAACAGAGTACTTCCGCGACAAAAATCTGGGCTTGCCCATCGAAGTTCCGAAAAATTATTTTCCGAACGACGATGATACCCGTCCGCCTGTGATGAGCTGGCGAAGTCACGCCAATTTGCTTTATTCAAACTGGCTAAATTATTTCGTTTATCAGACAACTCCCTACGATCTCAGCGAGATCCAATAAGTAAGAAGTGGAAAAAGAAAGATGAAAAAGCTCCTTGTCATAGACGGTACAAATGTTATGTTCCGTTCTTTTTACGGAATACGTCCGTTTACAACGAAATCGGGACTTCACACGAATGCGGTTTACGGCTTTGTTACGATGATTACAAAGCAGCTCGAACAGCTCGTGCCGGACGCGGTCGCCGTTGCGTTTGACCTGCCGGAGCCTACCTTTCGACACAAAAAGTTCGACGGATATAAGGGTACGCGCCAAAAAGCTCCACCCGAACTGATCGAACAGATACCGTATGTCAAGCGTTGCGCCGACGCGCTCGGTCTGCATCCGGTCGCGGTTCCCGGCTACGAAGCCGACGATATTCTCGGCACGCTTTCGCGCATCGGTGAAGAAAACGATTATGCGGTATATGTTCTTTCGGGAGACAGAGACACGCTTCAGCTCATAACTGACAAAACAAAGGTAGTTTATTTAACCGCCAAAGAAAATATCGTTTACGATGAAAAGCTTTTTCACGAGAATTACGGCACCGAGCCGAAGCGTCTTGTCGATATTAAGGCTCTTATGGGCGATTCCTCGGATAATATTCCCGGAGTTCGCGGCATAGGAGAAAAAACGGCGAAAAAGCTAATCTCCGAAAACGGTTCGCTCGATGCCGTCTATGCCGATCTCGATTCGCTTGCGGTCACGGCTTCCGTGCGAGAAAAATTGCGTGCCGGTAAGGAATCCGCGTATATGTCCGCGGAGCTTGCGGAGATTACGCGTTTTGTGCCGTTGACGATGACTCCGGACGAGCTTTCCTATGTCGGCTACGACAAATCCAAGCTGAGCGAGCTTTTCACCGAGCTTGAATTTTATAAACTTTCGGAACGTTTCAGCTTTAATTCGTCCGAAACCGAAAAAGAAAATGTCGAAGTCGCGATGCAAAATGCAACTTTTTCCGTGCCGGATGCGGTGGAACTTGCGTCTGACGCGCTCGCGAACGTAGATGCGGTTACGGCTTGGCTTGACGGAGATAACGTGTATGTTCTTGCCGACGGAGACGCAAACGTTTACGTCGCGGACGTTTCAAGCGATGCGGCGGCGAAGCTGTTTTCGCGTGTGACAGTGACGACGCACGATGCAAAAGCACTGTATTCGAAGTTTGCTTCGCTCGGAATCAAGTTGAAGCTTGCTTTTGATACGGAGCTTGCCGCGTACGTTTTGCGTTCGGGTGAAAGCTCTTACGCGCTTGACAGGCTCGCGCTGACCTATCTCGGCGAAAGTTCGCTTCCGTCGCGAGGTGAGGAGAGAGTGCTTCTCGTAAAACGTCTTGCGGACGCGGAAACCGAGCTTTTGAAGAAAGCATCCGCAGAGGCAAAGGAACGCGGACTTTCAACGTCCGAGGAACTGCTATATAACATCGAGCTTCCGCTCGTTTCCGTGCTTGCGGACATGGAAGCCGTTGGCTTTCACGTAAACGTTGACGGCGTTCTCGAATATGCGAAGCTGCTCGCAAAAGCGGAGCAAGCGCTTGCGGAGCAGATATACTTCCGCGCAGGGCATGAATTTAACATAAATTCGCCGAAGCAGCTCGGAACAGTCCTTTTCGAAGAAATGGGACTGCCTGCCGGAAAAAAGACAAAAACAGGCTATTCAACCAACGCGGAAACTCTTGAAAGCCTCCGTTATTCGTACGAAATCGCGGATGATATACTCAATTATCGCCAGATCGCGAAGCTTCGCGGCACTTACGGCGAGAGTCTTGCGGCGATGGCGGACGAAAACGGTTGTATCCATTCGACATTCAATCAAACCGTTACGGCGACGGGGCGCCTTTCGTCAACGGAGCCGAACCTGCAGAATATTCCGGTGCGTACTGAACTCGGACGCGAAATGAGACGCTTTTTCGTCCCGTCCGATGCAGGCAGAGTCCTTGTTGACGCGGACTATTCGCAGATCGAACTGCGTTTGCTCGCCGCGATCTCCGGCGACGAAACAATGACAAATGCGTTTGTTTCCGGCGTTGATATACACGCGTCAACGGCGTCCGAGGTGTTCGGCGTGCCGATAGAGCAAGTGACGAGCGCGGTGCGTTCGCGTGCAAAGGCGGTAAATTTCGGCATAGTTTACGGCATAGGAGAATATTCGCTTTCGCGCGACATCGGAACGACGCGTAAAGAAGCCGCCGAATATATAAAAAATTATCTTTCGACATATAAAAAAGTAGACGAATATCTGAAAAATGCCGTTTCGGAGGCGAAGGAATTCGGATATGTCACGACGCTGTTCGGCAGACGCAGATATATTCCGGAGATCAACGTTTCCAATAAAATGACAAGAGCGTTCGGCGAACGCGTTGCCATGAATTCACCGATTCAGGGAACGGCTGCGGATATAATAAAGCTTGCGATGATCAACACGTCGCGCGCACTTAAAGCAGAAGGGCTTGATGCAAAGCTCGTTTTGCAGGTGCACGACGAGCTTATCGTTGACAGCAGTGCCGACGACGCGGAAGCGGTCAAGGCAGTGCTCGTCCGCGAGATGGAAAACGCCGTGAAGCTTTCCGTTCCGCTTTCCGTTGAAGCGAAAATCGGAAACTCATGGTACGAATGCAAATAGATTTGCAGCAAAAAATCTGTAGCAATTAAAACTGCCGATTTCGGCAATTCTTGGGGGAATATATGTATAAAATCGGTTTCGACAATGATAAATACATTGCTTTGCAGTCCGAAAAGATCGCGGAACGCGTGAAATATTTCGGCGGAAAGCTGTATTTGGAGTTCGGCGGGAAGCTTTTTGACGATTATCACGCGTCGAGAGTTTTGCCGGGATTTCAGCCTGACAGTAAAATAAAAATGCTTCTCCGTATGAAAGAAGAAGCTGAGGTTATTATCGCGATCAACGCGGATTCTATTGAAAAGAGCAGACGTCGTGGCGACCTCGGAATCACCTATGATGATGAAACTCTGCGCCTTATTGATGCGTTCAGATCGATCGACCTTTTTGTAGGCTCGGTTGTAATCACAAAGTACGTTCCCTCTCCGCTTACGGAGCAGTTCGAAAAGAGACTTACCGCACTTGGCATAAAGGTGTACCACCATTATACGATCAAGGATTATCCTTCGAATGTGCCGCTCATCGTTTCCGATGAGGGCTTCGGAAAAAACGATTATATCGAGACGACGCGCTCGCTTATCGTTGTAACGGCGCCCGGCCCCGGAAGCGGGAAAATGGCTACTTGCCTTTCCCAGCTTTTCCACGAAAACAAGCGCGGAATTCGCTCCGGATACGCTAAATTCGAAACGTTTCCAACGTGGAATCTGCCATTGAAGCACCCCGTTAACCTTGCTTACGAGGCGGCAACGGCAAATCTTGATGACGTTAATATGATAGATCCGTATCATCTTGAAGCTTACGGAGAGATGACGGTCAACTACAATCGCGATATCGAAATATTCCCTGTGCTTAATGCGATTTTTCACGAAATATACGGCGATTCGCCGTATAAGAGCCCGACTGATATGGGTGTTAATATGGTTGGACACTGTATTATTGACGATGAGGCTTGCCGCGAGGCGTCACGCCGTGAGATACTTCGCAGATATTATGCGGCGCTTTGCGACAAGGCAATGGGGTTTGAAAACGACAGCGTCGTTTATAAGCTTGAACTTTTGAAAAAGTCAATGAATATAACAACGGCGGATCGCCCTGCGATAGACGCCGCAAATAAAAAAGCGGAGGAAACGGGCGCTCCCGCGCTTGCGATCGAATTGCCGGACGGCACTGTCGTAACGGGAAAAACATCGTCTTTGCTCGGCGCATCCTCAGCGGCACTTCTGAACGCGCTTAAATATCTTGCCGGAATAGATGATGATGTGCATCTCATCTCACCGAGCGTTATAGAGCCTATTCAGCATCTTAAGGTTGAGCACATGGGAAATCACAATCCCAGAATGCATACGGACGAGCTGCTTATAGCGATCGCGATATGCGCGGTGACGGATGAAAATGCCGCAAAAACAATAGAATGTCTTGATATGCTTCACGGTTGCGAAGCACATTCATCCGTTATGCTTTCGAGAGTGGACGAAAATCTTTTTAAGAAGTTGGGAGTCAATCTTACCTGTGAACCGAAGCAGGAGAAAAAGAGGTTATACAGAAAATGAAAATAACAGTTATCGGTTGCGGTAGATGGGGTACGTTTATCGCATATTATCTTCACAATACGGGACATGATGTAACGCTGTACGGCAAGGAGTCGCATCCTCACATGGTTGCTTTGCAGACCGAGCGTAAGAACGGTTATCTTACGCTTCCCGACGATTTTAAGCTTTCGACCGATATAGTTTCTGCACTTGATACGGATACCGTTATCATTTCAATCGGTTCGCAGGGACTCAGAGGTCTTTTCGATGAAATAAGAGCCGCGTCGGACAGACCGCGCCGCTACATTCTTTGCATGAAGGGAATCGAGATAGAAACGGGTGCACGTCTTTCCGAAATTGCGGCAGCGGGTGCTGCTCCGGGAAGCCGCATCGCGGTTTGGGTCGGTCCCGGTCATGTCGAAGAATTTACTCGCGGAAATCCCAACTGCATGGTTATAGACAGTAATGACGATGAACTCAAGCACGAGCTTGTAGATTCGTTCTCAAGTAAGCTCATCCGTTTCTATTACGGAACGGATCTTATCGGAAGCGAGATCGGTGCGGCATCCAAAAACGTAATCGGTATCGCCGCAGGTATGCTGGACGGACTTAATCTTTCCGTTCTCAAAGGCGCACTTATGGCGAGAGGTACCTCCGAAATCGCACGTCTTATCGGTGCCATGGGCGGCAACCCCAACTCCGCATACGGACTTTGCCACCTCGGTGACTATGAGGCGACGGTGTTCTCGCTTTTCAGCCATAACAGACGCTTCGGAGAAGCTTATGTGCGCGGAGAAAAATATACGGATCTTGCGGAGGGCTACTACACAGTCTGTGCGATGATGAATCTTGCAAAAAAGTACAATGTCGAGCTTCCCATATGCGAAGCTGTGTATAAAATACTTTATGAAGGTGCCGATACAAAGGAATGCCTTGATTCGCTTTTCTCAAGAAGTATAAAGAACGAGTTTTAATAAAAGGAGACGAATATGAAGCTTTACTTCGTAAGACATGCCGACCCTGACTATTCGATCGATTCTTTGACCGCCAAAGGTTGGCACGAAGCCGAACTGCTCGCGCCTCGTATTGCCAAGCTTGAGCCGATAAGAGACGTGTACTGTTCGCCTCTCGGACGCGCGCAGGATACGGCAAGAGTTTCGCTTGAGCCTCTCGGACGCACGGTTATCACGAAACCTTGGATGCCCGAATTCCCTGCGGTTATGCAGATGCCGGACGGTCACTACCGTATGCCTTGGGATTTTGAGCCGGGTTGGTGGACGAAGCAGCCCGATCTTTACGACAAGGACAATTGGTTCCGCGGTCCTACAATGAGCAGAGGCGGTAACGTTGAAGAATGGTATCTCCGCGTTACAAACGGTATCGATGAGATTCTCGCAAGCTACGGCTATTATCGTGACGGCAATATTTATCGTACGGAGGAGGGCAATACGGATACGATCGTGTTCTTCTGTCACCTCGGAGTCATGTTCGTTATGCTTTCACATCTGCTCGGTATGCCTACGCCGACTCTTTGGCAAAACTTCTTTGTTGCACCGTCGAGCGTGACGCTTGTTTCAACGGAAGAAGTCGTCCCCGGTGAGGTTGCGTTCAGATGCAAATACCTCGGTGACGTGTCTCATCTTTACCATGTCGGTGAGGAACCGTCGAATTCAGGTTTCTTTGAAGAAATGCAGAAGAAAAAGTAATAAAAGTATAAAACCTCTTGCGACGGACGAATAAAGCCACCGTGGGAGGTTTTGCTTGTAAAAGCAAAACCATGAAAAAGCAGAATATGATAATAGATTTTCATACACACGCGTTCCCGGATAAAATAGCGGCAGGTGCCGTGGATTCGCTCGGAAAAGCGGCAAATTTCGAAGCTTTGACTGACGGAACCGTTTCAAATCTGCAAAATTTGCTGGCAGAATCCGAAATCGACCTCGGAGTCATCCTTCCCGTCGCAACAAGACCGGATCAGTTTTACAGTATTAACCGTTTTGCGGCGGAGGTTTGCGAGCGTGACAGGGTGATCTCCTTCGGAAGCGTTCATCCCTTTGACGAAGCCTTTACGGAGCACATAAAAGAAATCTCACGTCTCGGATTAAAAGGTATAAAGCTTCATCCGGATTTTCAGGGCGCGTATATAGACGACGAATGCTTTGTGCGTTTGGTTTACGCCGCCTTTGACGCAGGACTTATCGTTGTTACGCACGCAGGCATAGACCCCGGACTGCACGGCGGTGACGTTCACTGTACGCCGAAAAGGGCGGCAAATTTGCTCGATAAGCTTGCTGTCGGAGAGGGGGAGGTGCCGTTTGTTTTTGCCCACGGCGGAGGCTACGCTATGCATAAAGAGGCAATGAAGCACCTTACAGGTCGCAAAATATACGTCGATCTTTCGATGATGCACAGAATGTCCGATGTCGATTCCGTTACGGAACTTGTGCGCGCACACGGAGCGGAGAGGGTGCTGCTCGGTTCCGATTGCCCGTGGGGGCATCCGATCGAAACGCTTGATTTTATTCGTAATTTACAGATTTCCGATGAGGAGAAAACGGCAATACTCGGTGAAAATGCCAAGCGATTGCTGAAAATTTAGGATATGAGATATATTGATCTGCACACACATTCGAATTGCAGCGACGGAACGATGTCTCCGGCCGAGGTTGTGAGAGCGGCAAAAGAAGCGGGACTTTCCGCGATCGCGCTTTCCGATCACGATACTGTTGCGGGAATCGCAGAAGCTGTTGCCGAGGGAAAGCGTATCGGAGTTGAGGTCATCCCGGCGATAGAGCTGTCCGCACAGTCGAAAACAGAGACGCACATTCTCGGATATTTTATAGATCCGGAAAATGCGGAACTCAAAAAAACGCTCGAATATGCCAAGGAAGTGCGCGAACTGCGCGAGATCGACGTTATTGAAAAGTTGCGTGAACACGGCTTTGAAATAAGCATGGACGAGCTTAGTGCGCTCGCAGATTCGGACGTGCTCTGTCGCGCACATATAGCGAAGCTTATGGTAATGAAGGGTTATGTTTCGTCCGTAAAAGAAGCGTTTTCGCTTTGGCTTTCGAGTGGACGACCGGCATACAGCGCACGTCAGGCATTGACCGACTCTCAGGCTGTTCGGCTTATAAAATCCGCAGGCGGTCTTGCATTTGTTGCACATTTGAATCAGACAAAACGAACGCTCGACGATCTGGAGGCGTTTCTCACGAGACTTAAAGCGGACGGACTTGACGGCATTGAGGGTATATATACCGAATATACGCCAGAACAAACAAAGGCTTACGGTGCACTTGCGGATAAGATCGGACTGATAAAATCCGGCGGAAGCGATTTTCATGCCGGAAATAAGCCGCATATCGCGATCGGACACGGCACCGGAGAACTGCGTGTGCCGTATTCGCTTTTGGAAATAATGAAAAACAAGCATTCCATGCTTGACACAAAGGCTTAATTTATTATATAATATCAACCGTGACACGGTTGAGTTGTCGCGCGGTTTGCGCCGTAAGGCCTTATCGTGAGGAAAGTCCGGGCTTCACAGGGCAGGATAACGGATAACGTCCGCCGGAGGCGACTCCCGGGAAAGTGCAACAGAAATATACCGCCGCGATTTTCGCGGTAAGGATGGAAAGGCGAGGTAAGAGCTCACCGGAACGGCAGGTAACTGTCGCTCCCTGTAAACCCTATCCGAAGCAACTCCCCCAATGTCCCAGTCATCGGCCCGATGCAGTGACGGAGGGAGGCAGAAGTTAAGTTTGCGGGGCAAATTTAACTTCGACAGTTTCGCTTTGCGAAATTGTCCGAGGTGATTTTCGCTTTTGCAGATGCTACTTCGAGCACGGCGGAGACGCTGTGCAAAGATAGATGACAACTCTCGACAGAACCCGGCTTACAGATCGTGTCATTCTTTTGAAATAAAAAACGCACCCTTAAAGGGTGCGTTTTTTGCTGTTATTCTTCTTTTTTGATAACGCAGATCGCCGCGATGCAGAGAAACATGATTGAGACAATGGCAAATGCTTCGTTCAGGGACGAGCCGCAACCGCTCTTTTCCGCTGTCGTGTCGTCTGTTGATGCTTCGCCGCCCGTTACAGTCGGCTCCGTGTCGGAAACTTCGGCTTTGTTTTTGTCTGCTTCCTCGGCTTCGGCGGAGAGGTATCTTTTTTCAACTCCCTCAAGTGTCGGAGTTACCTTTTCCATCATTCCTTTTTCGTCGAACGTGAGTACGTCGATACAGGTCTGACGGTGGTGACCGGTGCCGTCGGTGAAGCTGCCGAGCGGAGTGTAGAAGCGATGATATGCGATGTAGTATTCGTCCTCTCCGGGAATTTGCAATATCGAATGGTGACCGGTGCCGAGAATGTCGAGATCTGCGTTCTTTTCAAGTATTGTACCGCGATATTGAATAACACCGTCTATCTTTTTCGATGTTCCGTAATTGACGTGATAATTTGCGCTTCCCGTGTCATCGCATGACCAGGTGAAGTGGTAAAGTCCGTCTCGTTTGGTGACGGTGATTGCTTCACGGAAATCGGTGACGCCCGTGTAATTTTTCAAGGTCGAGTAGTCGCAGCTTATCATATCGTCGTTAAGCTTTACGACAGCGGCATTTCCGTTGCCGAACAGCATATACGATGTGCCGTCATCATCTGTAAATATCGACGGGTCGATTGCCTGACCCATCGAAACGCCGTATTTTTTGCAGATCGCAACGGTCATAAGCGGTTCGTCTTCGGCAACGAACGGCCCTGTGGGAGAGTCCGCAACGGCGACACCGATGTTGGAGTTGCCTGCGGAGTCTTTGGCGCAGAAGTAGAAGTAATATTTGCCGTTCTTTTCTTCGATCGAGGGCGCCCAAGCGCTACCGACTGCCCATTTTACGTCTTTGCCTTTTTCGCAGTCCAAAATTACGCCTTCGTCTTTCCAATCAACAAGATTTTTCGAGGAGAAAACGCGGAATTTCGTGCCGGACCAACCTGCGTAGCCGTCGGACGTTGTGTAAAGATA
>CAYWAD010000015.1:0-25781 GCA_964456045.1 uncultured Lachnospiraceae bacterium | reverse complement strand
CACTGCATTATCTATTCAATATTATCACAAACGGTTTATTTTGTCAAGGATGAAATGGCGGATTTAACGTCGTCCGCAGATTTCGAAACACAGTAAACGGTGCATTTGCCGAGCACTTCGAAGTAAGCGTTCTCGATCTTTTCCGCTTCCTTTTCGCTGTACTTTTCAAAAATGCCGAGTTGCTTGTCGCGATAGGATTCAAGCGTCGATTTCACGCCCGACTTTGTACTTTCGATGATGACAACTTCCTCCGCAAGCTCGCTTGAGCTGTAATATGCAATGACTTTCGTATCGTCCTCAATTGAAAAAAGCGTTGCCGCAACGTCCGCGTCAAGCTCGGTCAGCTCGACGGAAAACGAAACCTTCGAAAGGATCGCCTCCGCTATCTCCTCCGCCGTCGCGTCTATTACCTCCGATGCGTCGGTGTCGTCGTTTTTACTACCGCAAGCCGAGAGCGAGAAAAGCATAAAGATCGCGAGCACAAGCGAGATGATCTTTTTCATTTTATGTTACCGTATCCTTTCGCACAAAAATAAGCGCACCGGGAGATGAAGTCTCTCGATACGCTTATTGTAACATGTTCAGCCGACAATATTCAACAGAATTTTAGCTTTTTTATAAAATAAAGCGGATATTATTCGTTTACATTGCTTATAACAACGGTAACGATCGAACGGTGCGGAACCTCAACGCAGGATTCCGCGGTGAACTGTCCGTAGTAGCTTTCGGAGAGGGAGTAGCCCTTACTCGTTGTGTAAACGCCGATGCGGTTATAAGCGGAAGCGTCGATGCCGGAGAAATCAATATTGACGGCATCACTCTTATTGTTTACAAGCACCAGAACGATCTCGTCCTCGCCGTTTTCGTTAACGCCCTTATACGCAGATGTATAGAAATCGGTGAGTTTGAGGTTAGCGTCGATACGGACATAGCCGGGATCTATGAACTTGCTGTAGTTACCCATTGCGTAAAAGCGTTTGGGGACAGTGACCTTATGAGAATTGAGGTCAACATAAATGAGACCGTCGCGATAGTCGTAGCAACTTACCGCGATCCAATACTGCCAGGATACGCAGTCAAGAATTGTGAGGTCTTCGTGCATCTGAATTGCGAGGTTGATTGCGGAGTCGATCGTGGTGTCTTTTCCGTTTGTCATTTCGCACCATTCGGAGCAACGGAGTTTAAGATCGGGATGTTTCTTGGCAAACGCAGAAACGAAAGTCTTTTTGTTATTCGCGTCGGACCAATATGAATGACAATCGAGTGCGGTTAAGTAGTTGGAGAGGATTTTGTTCTGCATGATCGCATTGCACATATCGACAACGCCGTGATCTGAGTTCCAACTTGCGTTTTCGGGGCCGCTGATTTCAACTCCCGCTTCGGTGAGTGTGTCGCGCTCCTCGATTGCTTTGATGAACGTGGTGAGGACCTTGATAGTTTCGCTTGTGGAGTAGTGGCAGCCTTCCTGTCCGCCCGTCCACTCCCACTGCGGCTCGTTAATGGGGGAGACAAACTTGATCGGAAGTCCTTCTTCAACGAAATGCTCCGCAACGTCAAGCGTATATTTCGCAAACGCTTCGTAATTATCCTTGGAAATGTTGCATTCGCCTGCGTTTGTATAGGATTTGCCGTTGAGTGTGAGGCTTTCATGAGGGCTGTTACAGAACATAATGATCTCGTCTACGCCGAGCTCAGCCGCTTTACGCATAAACCAAACTGCATTTGCGTCGCGCTCCCAGTCGTATTCGCCCGATTTCGGATCGATGAAGCTCTGCGCACGTCTCCACTTGTCGGTAATTCCGGATGTACTCTTGCTTCCGGCATCTCCGCTTCCGGCGCCGATATTGTATCTGTACGAATTCAAGCCGATTCCGTTTTCGTCGTCAAAGAGAAGCTGCGCGATGTATTCGCGAACTTCGAGCCCGTCCTTCGTGCGGACTTCGTCCCATCCGCCTACATCCTGAGACCACCAAGCACCGGATGCGCCGAAGCTTTCGATAGTCTGATGTGTTTTCGTGGTGTCAACTTTGATGGTTTTGCAATTTTCGAGTATCATGGGATCTTCAACCTCCTTGGTTTCGGGGTCGGAGGCGTCGATGTCTCCGGCGAGAATCGAATCGGACGGAACTTCCGTGTCGTCGGAGTCGCCCTGCGTGCATGCAACAGCGGAAAGGATCACTATTGCGGCAATCAATAAAAATAAAAAGCGTTTCATATCATGGTCCTTAAATGAAATAATATTTATTAATTTTATTGTAGCTGTTTTGACTCCGATTGTCAAGCGCAACTTAACGCGGCAAGCGCGATAAAAGCATTTTTCCGAGCCGTCAGCTCTGTTGTCGGCTTTTGTTTGCAAAAAAGAATCGGGAGTTTTCACCCCCGATTCCGTTAAATTATTGCTTATTGGTGATCAAGTCAAGAAACTCGGACTGCTTGACATTGATGACGCGCGAAAACTCATCAAAAAGGATCCTTTGCGCGAGCTTGTAATAATGTTCGTCCGTGAGCGAGAAGCGATGTCCCGATCCTTTTATTGCGCCATGACGTTCGCGAAGCTCACGAACGAGACGAATTATTCGCTTTCTGTCGCCGCTGTTTACGATTTCATGATAGCGAGCCTTGCGGAGGTTGGTGCTGTCTGCCCAGACGGGTTCCCCCTCGGAAAAATCGGCAATCAACTCACGAATTTCGGTTTCTGTGAGCATTGCGGAGATTCTGTTCGTCAGAGTGCTGTTTTCCGTGGGAACAAATATTTTTGACGAGCGATCCGACTCGGGAGCGAGGACATAATAGTTCCTAAGCTCTCCGGTAAGGTCAAGTTCTTCGATGTCGGCAACACGGCAAACACCTTCGGCACCGTATACAACAAATTCACCAATGGAAAACATTTATTCACCTCAACACTGTCATTTTTCGTCGTATTAATATTATATCATATAAATTTCGTTTTTGTAATAGATAAAATTCACAAAATATCGTATGTTTTTTGTTTTTTTGTTTTCTTTTGAAAAATGTCGAAAACAAATAATTTGAATACGCTTGTTACAAACGAATTTATGTGATACAATCAATAATGTATATTTATCTGCCTTGGTTCGGCAGATTTTGAATCGGAGGAAATTTGTGAACGAAATTGAGGTTTTGAAGCAAACTAAACGCTATATGGACGCGCTTTCGCACGGAAAAAATCCCGTAACGGGAGAGCCGCTTGCCATTGATTGCGAGCTTGCGTCGGAGGATTTTTATAAATGCTTTGCGTATGCGTCAGAGCTTTTGGCAAAGGAAGCAAAAAAGCTTACATACACAGATGAAACGAAGCAAAAGCGAGCGGAATTTTATCTTTCCGAGGACGATATGGAGAAAGTCACGGTTACGGACGATTACGTCGGCATAAACACCGTCGCCGCAAGGATAAACGACGTCATAGACCGAGATCGGATGAAGGGTGTCTCCGGAGGGAAGCTTGCGGAATGTCTTGTTTCCATGGGCTATCTCAAGCTTGAAACGATCTCGAACGGCAATGTAGTCCGTATTGCGACGGAAAAAGGCAAGCTTGCCGGAATATTGACGCAGCATCGCACGGATTCTGTCGGTAAAGTGTACTTACAGAACGTGTATAACCTTGAAATGCAGAAATTTTTGATTGCAAACATCAACGATATAATAAAGCATTCACAACCGAGACGTGAAAAAACGAGATTCGTTTACGAATCCGGATCTTCGAAAAATTACGACATTTCCGACGACGAGGATTATTACGGAATATAAAACCGAAAAAAGCGATGACCGTGACGTAGACACTTCCGATTGCACCGTTCACTGTACCGACAGCGACATTACAAAATAAAGCAAAAAACGCACGCTTTCGCGTGCGTTTTTCATTTATTGTTCAGCTTTTCGGCAAGCACTTTCATATCGTCGAGCATTGCTTCCTTCTTGCGGGGGTCACGCAAAAGCGCGGACGGATGGAAGAACGCAGTCATTTCAAACTGTCCCTTGGACACCCAAATTCCGTGCTCCTGCGTGATTTTATAGTCCGGCTTGATGAGGCGCATTGCGGCGATTCTGCCGAGGCAGACGATGAATCTCGGCTTGACCAGCTTGACCTGCTCGCGAAGATACGGCATACAAGCATCGCTTTCTTCGGGGAGCGGATCTCGATTTTTCGGCGGACGGCACTTTAGAATATTCGCTATGTAAACGTCGTCGCGCGAGATGCCGACTGCGTCGAGGTATGAATTCAGCAACTTCCCCGCGCGTCCGACGAACGGTATGCCGGACGCATCCTCGTCCGCGCCCGGCGCTTCGCCGACGAACATAAGGTCCGCATTTTCGTTGCCCACGCCGAACACGATATTCGTCCGTGTTTCCGCGAGCGCGCATTTACGGCACGCGGCACATTCGTTTTTCAGAATTTCAAAATCCATTTTGTGTTCCTTTGACCGATTTCGTTATTTTATCGGAGTTTTTAATATTTGTGCGTAACGTCTCGGATACTGTTTCGGCGTTTGAGCCGTTTTTTTCATTATAACAAGCGTTCTCGAAAGCGTTTCGCCCGTTCTTGAATCGGAAAGAGATATCGGAATGACGCTTTCAAGCGAAAGCGAGACGGCTTTTGCCGTTTGCTTTGCTTCTGTAAGCTCCGCGTTTGTCGTTTGTGGATCGCCCTTGAGCGCGATAAGCCTGCCCCCGATTTTCAAATAGCGCGACGAAAGCTCACAAAGTATACGCAAAGCAGACACCGCGCGAGCGGTAACAACGTCATACTTGCCTTCGTGAGCGGCAGTTTTTGCGAGCTCCTCCGCACGTCCGGAAACTGCGGAAAGATTGGGAAGCAACAGCTTTTCCGCGGCAAGATTGATGAACGTCGCCTTTTTAGCCGTTGCGTCAAGCCCCATAACCGTTACGTCCGGGCGAAAAAGCGCGATCGGCACGGCAGGGAAACCGGCGCCTGAGCCGATGTCGAGCAAGTTTGCGTTCGGCGCGATTTGACCGACGGCGGTCAGCGAGTCGCAAAAATGGCGAAGGATGATCGCTTCGGGCTCTTTTATGGCTGTAAGATTGTATTTTTCGTTTTCGGAAAGCAAAAATTCCGCAAAAGCATCGAGCTTCGCGGCTTTTTCCGAATCAATATCAATGCCGTTTTCGCGGCAGAGACGGTAAAGTTCGTCAAGATTTATCATTTTCTTCGTTTTTCTGTCTTTTCAGTGAGTCAAGATAAAGCAACAGTACCGAAACATCAGCAGGGTTGACTCCGGCGAGACCGGCGGCTTCTCCGACGGAACGCGGACGGTGCGCGGACAGCTTTTGAACCGCTTCGATTCGCAAGCCGCGGATCGCGGAATAATCAAGATCCTCCGGGAATATCGCTTCCTCGCGAGAGCGCACGCGCTCAACGGACGCAAGTTGCTTTTTGATGTAGCCTTCATATTTTATCGTTGTTTCGACTGTACGGATTGCGGCTCGCGACAGCGGCACGGGCGAGGGGCACAGACGCTCGATGACCGAATAATTGAGTTCGGGGCGTCTGAGCAGATCTTCAAGCTTTGCGCCTGCCGATATAGGCGCAGACCCGTACTCCGCAAGCAGGGAGTTGACCTTCTCTGTCGGCGCGACTCCCGCATGCGAGAGGCGATAAAGCTCCGCTTCAACCGCGTCGCGCTTTTCGATGTACTTCGCATATCTCTCGTCGGAGACGATTCCGGCGCGTCTGCCGATCTCGGTCAGCCTGTCATCGGCGTTATCTTGACGCATATAAAGCCTGTATTCCGAACGCGAAGTCATAATTCTGTACGGCTCGTGGGTGCCTTTTGTGATGAGGTCGTCAATCATAATTCCGATATAGGATGTAGAGCGTCCGATCAGCATCGGATCTTTGCCGAGGACGTAAAGTGCGGCATTCGCACCTGCGACAAGCCCCTGTGCGGCGGCTTCTTCGTAGCCCGATGTGCCGTTAAATTGACCTGCACCGTAAAGACCTTTGATCTTTTTGAAGCCGAGCGTTGCGTCGAGCTGTGTGGGGTCACAGCAATCGTACTCTATCGCGTATGCGTTACGCGTAATGTGAGCGTTTTCGAAACCGGGGAGCGTGCGAAGCATTGCCTCCTGCACGTCGGGCGGCAACGAGGTTGAAAATCCACCGATGTAAAGCTCGTCATTGTCATTTCCGATCGGCTCAACGAACAATTGATGGCGTTCCTTATCCGCGAAGCGCACGAGTTTGTCCTCGATCGACGGGCAATAGCGCGGACCGACGCCGGAAATGTTTCCGGAGTACATTGCGGATCTTTTTATATTATCGAGTATGATTTTATGCGTTTGTGCGTTGGTGTAGACGATGTGGCACGACTTTTGCACTACGTCGTCAAGGTAGCCGTCGGGCGTGAGGGCGGAAAAAGGCACGGGTTCGGCTTCGCCGTCTTGACGTTCAAGCACCGACGTATCAACGGTTCGAGAGGAAACGCGCACGGGAGTTCCCGTTTTGAATCGCATAAGCTCGATGCCGATCGCACGAAGCGAATCCGAAAGTGCCGTAGCCGGCAGGGATGCGTCCGGACCGGCAGGATAGTTGATGTTACCGACGTGGACAACGCCGCGCAGATACGTGCCGGACGAAATTACCGCCGCGTGGCAATTCCATTTCACGCCGAGACGCGTCGTAACCGAGGTAACAGCGCCATCATCAACGCCGACATCGATGATTTCCGCCTGAACAAGACGCAAATTCGGCTCGTGTTCAAGCGTATTCAGCATAATTTTCTTGTATTTTGCACGGTCCGTCTGCACTCGTTTGGATCTGACGGCGCTTCCGCGACTTTCGTTAAGAGTACGGCTTTGAATCGTTGCCGCGTCCGCAGCCTTGCCCATTTCGCCGCCGAGCGCATCAAGCTCGAAAACGAGATGCCCCTTGCCCGTGCCGCCGATTGCGGGATTGCATGGCATATTGGCGACAGAATCGAGGGAGAGGGTAAACAGTACGGTATCAAGTCCGAGTCTTGCCGAAGCGAGCGCCGCTTCGACTCCTGCGTGACCTGCGCCGACAACGGCGACGTCACAGCTGTTTTCTGAAACAGTCATATATTAAACTCCGAAAAGCGTTATTTTACGCATTTGTAAAGCACCTGCCAGCCGTCGGCTCCATATACCGCGATAAGACCGGACGAGGCGTTTGTTATGTGGGAAAATTGACCGAACGGCAGGACCTCGTTGCCGTTTGTGTCGATGAGGGCGTAACTCGTGCCTTTTCCGACAACGGCAAGCCCTTCGTAAAACGGTTCCGCATAAGTGAGCGTAGGATCGACGATCCATTCGCCCGTATAGCTCATGTAGCCGTATTTTCCGTCTTTGGAAAGCAAGATCATACCGTCCGAATACGCAACAATATCATATCCGACGGGAATGGGAAAGCGTGAGCCGTCCTTATAAATGAGGAAGTCCTCGTCTGCGACGACGAAAACGGTTCCGTATTTGTCAAAGTAACGTTGATCGATTGTGTGGAGCCTTATACGGGTAAGTCCGTGCTCGAAGAAGTAAAATCCGATGGATTCGACTCCGTTTGTGACGGGTTCAACGTAATATTCATAAACATATCTGTCAAGGGAGCTGTCAAGGCGAGAAGTGCTTCTTGTTTTTATGACCGCCGTGGCGGAGCTGTTGATGTAAGAGAGGTGTCCCTCTCCGTCGATTACGGCGGAAAGGCTTTCGGAAAACGCATATTTTCCGAAATAATTATACTCCGTCAAAGCTTCTCCGCTTTTTTTGGCAAGTGCGAATTTGTATATGTCCTTTGTGAACTTGTATGCGAGCGGATAACCGCTTTCGTCAAATTCATTCTCAATAAGCTCATACTCAAACACCGTTTCAAGGGATTCGAGATAGGTCATATCACCCGAAGTCTTACCGTAATCGGCAGTATAGTCAAAGTTTGCGCCGCGACCGTCGCGGACGGGATCGTAATCCGCCTCGACAAAGGTCTTGCTCTTTTCGTCGAGGTAATAATATGCGTCCTTATAGCTGAACAGCGGTCTGTCGCTCTTGTCACGGCACCAAGCCGGAGAAATCTGATCCGGATCATAGCTACCGAGCAATTTTCCCTCGAACGAATAAATGTTGACTTTGTTTTTGTTTGCGGTTTCGATGAGGATATACCCCATATACAGCTTCAGCGCCGGTTTTGCCTGCGTTTTTTCGGTGTAAACCGGGACGACCTCGGTCTTGTCATCCGAAATTTCATACGTGATGGAATATACCGTTTCCGTCATTGAAGAATAATATTCCGGGACAGTAACGTCCGCTGCGGCAAGAAGCCATTTCGTGCCGGTAACCCAATCCGCATACGAGAGCTTGTACCCCTCCGTGCGCGCGTCGCTGTACGAGATGAACGTCATCTCGTTCGGCGCTTCGGATTCGGAGCCTTCCGTCGTTGTGTCGTTTACGTACGTTACGTCAACGCCTGACGTCGAAACATCCGATACATCGCCTTCGCTTACATCCGCGACGTAAGAGCTTGTGTCCGCTTTTGTATCGTCGGCTTCGACATCGCTCGATTCGGAAGCGCTCGGTCTTGTTACAAATGACACGTCAAACCAGCTCGCACGGTAGACGGCGAGCACGGCGCAGAATATGAGCATAAGGATGAGCGCAGTGAAGCGCGAACCGACGTTTTTCATTTGCGAATCCTTTCAGAGGGTGACGCGGAATTGTGTTTTCGGCAGTTATTTGTGATATTTGCCGCCGCGAAGAATGTTCATTGAACGGTATACGATTTCGTAAAGGATGGGCTGCATCATGCCGTGCGGAAAGGTGAAATCCGACACGGAAAGCCGCAGATTTGCCGCCGATTTAACGGCAGGCGCAAGTCCGTAGGAGCTACCGATGATGAAGCAGATGTCGGAGGTACCGCAGTCCGCAACACGTCCGAGATAGCGGGCAAAAGACGGTGAATCCATTTTTTTGCCCTCGACGCAAAGCGCGATGACGTGTGCGCCCTTGGGAATCGCACGCAAGATCGCGTCGCTTTCTTTCGCGAGCGCCGTTTCGATCTCCGCGTCGGACGGCTCGGACGGGAGCTTATACGCGGAAAGCTCGGTTTTGACGACCTTACCGTACGCGCCGAGGCGTTTGGCGTATTCGTCTCGCTCTGCGCGTCTGTACTCCTCCTTCAGAGGGCCGACGGTGATGAAATGAAAAGTGTACATATCAGAGAATCCTCGTTATGCTGTATCTTGAGGCAACGGAGAGCCTCGGTGAAAGTCCGTTTTGTTCGAGCGCTTCCGACACAGCGGAAAGGGCAAGGCCGGGAGTGTTCGAGTTTTCGGAAAGGTGCGAGAGCATAATCGACCTCGCACCGTGCGCGGCAAGATAGACTGCGGCATCACCGCTTTGTGCGTTTGAAAGATGACCTCTTGCCGAGGCGATACGTTCACGCACCGTGAACGGGTACGGCGACGCTTTAAGCATTTCAACGTCGTGATTTGCCTCAAGCACGATATGCGTCGAGCCGGAAAGCGCGGCAAGCATAGCGTCGGAGACGATGCCCGTGTCCGTTATCAGTCCGAATTTAACGTCGGATCCGTCAAAATCGACGGTGAATCCGACAGACATAGCACTGTCGTGCGAGGTGGGAAAGCTTTTGACGGTCATTTTCCCGATTTTAACCGAATAAATCGGCGTATGAAGCACAGACGAAGCGAGCATGGTTTCGTTTCCCGTCACCGCCGAGGCGGAATCCTCAGTTATGTGGATCGGGATCCGGTGCTTTTTTGCAAGGACGTTCAGTGCGGAAATGTGGTCAATGTGTTCGTGCGTTACGAACACGGCACGGACATCCGCCATGGACACGCCAAACTCTGCGGCGGCGGTTGTGAGCGCCTTTGCGGAACGACCTGCGTCAATGAGGATACAGTCCCCGTCTGCCGAGACGAGGACTGAATTTCCCGATGAACCTGAGTAAAGTGTAGCGATTTTTATGTCCATTTTACCTTAGAAGCTTGCCAACCAATTCGAAATAGCGGGAAAATAGTAAAGCTCGATTATCTCATAAAAGAAAACGAAAATGAACGCAACTGTCGGAATAAGGACATATTTTGAGATACGTCTGCGTTTTGTCGCGTCGGTGATATAATTTGTTTTTTTAACGTGATCCCAGTTTGACGGAAGCTCGTCCGCCGTGGGGAGCTTTCCGTAAAAGCCTTTGTTGATGATGACCGTGGCAACAAATCCCGCACCTGCAAGTATCAGGTACGTCCACATCATAATGGAGTACCATACAGGCGCGATCTGTCCCTGATCAACCGCGGAAACGACAACGCGATACGCACCGAAAACAACGACAACGACCAAAGCGAAAGTGAGATACAGCTTTATGTTCGGTTTTTTAGCGTCCGGTTTACGGCTCATTATTCAAATACCTTCACAGCACCGGCACTTCTGATGCGAAGCTCCATGCAAGCACCTTCCCCGAACACGGAATCCATCAGCTTGCGGTATTCCGCGGCATATTCGCTCGGAACAAACGCCTGAACCGTGCCTGCGAATCCGCCGCCGTGAACTCGCCAAGCGGCTTTTTTGTCGGAAAGGAAGCCTTCGGTGATGCAAAGAGCCAGAGAAAGTCCCTGTTCTTCGACATTTTTAACCGTGTAAACGTTCTGGAGATACTTATAGCTGGAGTCGCCGGATGCGAGGATTGCGGAAAGGAATCCGTCAAGCTCGTCATTGCGGAGGATCTCCGCGGTCTTTTCAACGCGAGCCGTTTCGCGAACGAAATGTACCGCGCGAAGGAACGCTCTGTCGCCGCATTCGGAGCGGATCGAGGAAGCGTTTGCGATGAGCTGTTCGTATGTAACGTGGCAGAGGACTTCGTGGCCGAGCAGCTTTGCGACAGCCTTCATTTCAGCCGGAACGGAAGCGTAGTCCGCGTTGAGGTCGGCGTGGTTCCCTCCCGTATCGGTGATGCAGAGGGAGTAGCCCTTCTTTGTGAGATCAAAGCCGAGGCCTTCCGTCTTGGGAGCGTTTTTGTCCTCGAAATCAATGGTGATGAGGCCGCCCCAAGCGCATGCCATCTGGTCCATGAGACCGCAGGGCTTGCCGAAGAACTTGTTTTCCGCATACTGCGCGATTTTTGCGATATTTGTTGCGGAAACCGTGCCGTTGTTATAGAAATGGGAAAGAATATTTCCAACCATGTCCTCAAATGCGGCGGAGGAAGAAAGTCCAGAACCTTTAAGCACATTGGAGGTTGTGTATGCGTCAAAACCGCCCACGGAGAAGCCGGATTCGCGGAAGCCGTCCGCAACGCCTGCGATGATGGCTTCGGAGCGGAAGAACTTGCTTTCAACGGGAACGGTGTATTCCGCGATGTCCACGGTATCTTCGGGGAAGCCTTCACTCTTGATCTTGATAACGGAATCCTCACGCTTGGAAGCAACTGCGATGCAGTCAAGCGTGATGGAAGCCGCGATAACACGCCCCTGCTGATGGTCTGTGTGGTTGCCCATGATCTCGCTTCTGCCGGGAACGGAGAAAAGCGCAACGTCTCTGTCCGCGCCATAGATTTCCTCGAATGCGGAAACGGCGGAGTGCCAACGGTCGCGGTAAGTGGGGATTCTTTTGTCTGTGACGGGAAGCTCAAGCAGCGCGGCGATCTTTTCGTCAAGCTCGCCGTTTGCGATCATAGCCTTGAGAAGGGAGGTTTTCATATACGTTCTCCTTAAAATATTGTTGATTTAATGATTTATTATTTACCCGCGCGGACTCGTCTTGCAGAGACGGTTCTTGCCGTTGCGGGATCAATTTCGAAAATAACGCCCTCCAGCGAGGGTGCGCCGTCCGCGATGTTAAAGCGGCAGGGCATTTTGTCCTTGTTGAATTTGATTATGTCCTCTGTTTTTACTCCGAGAACTCCGTTTTGCGGCCCTGTCATTCCGAGGTCGGTTACGTAACCGGTACCGTTGGGCAATATTCGCAGATCCGACGTTGGGATATGAGTGTGCGTGCCCCAGATTGCGCCGATGTTTGCACCGTCAAGCGCATCAAAATAACGCGCAAACGAGAGTTTTTCGCCGGTTGCTTCCGCATGAAGATCAATTACGGCGAAATCATACTTGCCGCGCTCGCGCTGAAGAATTTTTTCCGTTGTTTCGAACGGACAGGCAAGCGAAACGTTCATGTATGCAGTGCCGGAAACGTTGATTACGAGTATGCGAACACCGTCCGCTTTTACGATAACGGAGCCGACGCCTGCGGCGGATGAGGGATAATTTGCGGGACGCAGTACGCGATCCGTTGAGTCAAGATACGGCTTGATGACGTCCTTATCCCAGATGTGATTGCCGGTGGTGATGATATCTGCACCGGATGAAAATATTTCCGATGCGAGTTCGGGAGTAAGCCCGCGACCGCCTGCGGCGTTTTCGCCGTTGCAAATGACGAGATCGGGGCGGTGAAGCGCACGGATTTCCGAGATCATGCCGCGAAGTGCGGAAACCGCATCTTCTCCGACAACGTCTCCGATTGCCAAAATTTTCATTTAATGTCCTCGAAAACTGATTTTTCCAAATTAGAATTTAAGGCGGGAGCGAACTCGCGTTTCACTCCCGCCCGTGTGCATACTATAAAATGTTTACGAAAGAATTAACGCATATACGTTTATGTGGTTGACGGTTTATATAAGATATGTGTCAGTCAGAATAACCTGCGTTATTTTGCGTAGTCTATAGCTCTGCTTTCGCGTATGATGTGGACTTTGATCTGTCCGGGGTATTCAAGCTCGGATTCGATACGCTTTACGATGTCGTGTGCAACGATCTTCATCTTATCGTCGCTGATGATCTCCGGTTTCACCATTATGCGTATTTCACGGCCTGCCTGAATAGCATAAGACTTTTCAACGCCCTCGAACTCTTTTGTGATTTCTTCGAGCTTTGTCAAACGCTTAATGTAATTTTCGAGATTTTCACGTCTTGCGCCGGGACGGGCCGCGGAAATTGCGTCTGCCGCCTGAACGATGAGCGCGATGACGGTCTTGGGTTCAACATCGCCGTGATGCGCCTCGATTGCGTGAATGATCTCTTTGCTTTCGCGGTATTTCTTTGCCGCTTCGACACCAAGCTGAACATGAGAGCCTTCGGCCTCTTGAGTAAGGGCTTTACCGATGTCGTGTAAAAGTCCCGCACGTCTTGCCTGAACGGGGTCCGCGCCGAGCTCGTCGGCAAGGATGCCGGAAAGCAGGGAAACCTCAATGGAGTGAGTGAGTACGTTTTGACCGTAGCTTGTGCGGTATTTAAGTCTGCCGAGGAGCTTTTGAAGCTCGGGGTTAATTCCGTGTACGCCCGTATCGAAGGTGGCACGTTCGCCTGCCTGTTTGATCGAAGCATCGACCTCACGGCGAGCCTTTTCGATCATTTCTTCGATTCTTGTGGGGTGTATACGTCCGTCGGAAATAAGCTTTTCGATCGCGAGGCGTGCGATTTCGCGGCGCACGGGATCAAAGCTTGAAAGAGTGATTGCTTCGGGTGTATCGTCAATAATGAGATCGACGCCCGTAAGCGTTTCAATGGCGCGGATGTTTCTGCCTTCACGGCCGATGATACGTCCCTTCATCTCTTCATTCGGGAGAGTGACGGAGGAAACGGTAATTTCGGAAACATGATCCGCAGCACAGCGCTGAATTGCAAGGGAGAGAATGTTTTTCGCCTTTGTTTCCGCCTGTTCCTTGAACTGACGCTCGTATTCGTCAAGCTTCATCGCTGTTTCGTGCTGCATTTCGGAATCAAGGCTGCGAAGCAATTCCGCTTTCGCTTCGTCGCATGTCATTCCGGCGATGCGTTCGAGAGCGGCCTGCTGTTCGGAAAGAGCCTTTTTGATTTCCTCGGACTGAAGCTCGACTTCGCGAATCTTCTTCGTCAGGTTCTCGTTGTTGCGGTCCGCGGCATCAAGTTTACGGTCAAGAGTTTCTTCTTTTTTGATGATTCTGTTTTCCGTATTTGTGATTTCGCGGCGGCGTTCTTTTATTTCACGGTCAGCTTCATTTCTGGACTTGAGAATTTCTTCCTTAGCCTCAACGAGCATTTCTTTACGCTTTGTTTCGGACGTCTTTATAGCGTCAGCCACGATGCGCTTAGCTTCTGCTTCCGCAGAGCCGATAGCGGCTTCGGAAACGCGTTTGCGCCATGCAATGCCGAGAAAGAAAAATACAGGTGCACAAACGACTGCCGTTATAATCGCCCATAAGTATTCCAACTCAATAAAACCTCCTTTTCTTTGTAGTAGATTTTTCAAATTTCAATAATTTTTATTAAATTTGTATGTGTATGTATGACGAGAGCGCCGGAGAGCCACTCTAATTCATCGTACATCTCATACTATTGTATACCAAAAAACAACTTTCGTCAAGTGGAATAATAACACAGGCGATATTTCCTTTCGGCTCGGATGTAAACATTTTTTTAACAATCGGGTTTCTCGGTGGAATGTAACCCAAACGATGATATATACTTTATATACGGTCAAAGTACGTCGCGGAGGCTTACTTTGAAGCAAATTTTTGAAAAAACGGAGACGATTTTATGACAAACTTCAAGAAAATCACCCCCGAAGATCTGGACGGAAACGCTTTCAAGATGATAGGCAAAGATTGGATGCTCGTTACCGCAACGGATGCAAACGGGAACGCCAACACAATGACCGCAAGCTGGGGCGGCATCGGCGTGCTTTGGAACGAACCTGTTGCGTTTGTTTTCGTGCGTCCTCAAAGACATACCCACAAATTCACCGAATCCGGCAACAGACTCACACTGTCCTTTTTCGGAGGCGATTACCGCGAGGCACTGACGTACTGCGGCAGAACATCCGGCAGAGACGAAGACAAATTCAAAGGCTCCGGATTGACACCGATCAAATTCGGGGACGCGGTGGCGTTTGACGAAGCAACCGTGATACTCAATTGCCGCAAGCTTTACGCGGATGAACTCAAAAAAGACGCGTTTGTTGACGCGTCCGTTTTGAAAAACTATCCCGCTGAGGATTTTCACACTGTTTATGTCGTTAAAATAGAGGATGTTTACGTCCGCGATTGATCGCAAACGGCACCCCTAAGCCATTCGAGAGCATCATATAAGCCGCCGATTCGGTCGATAAGTCCGATTTCGACGGCTTTTTTTCCGTCAATTATCGTTCCCGTGTCGTTCGCAAGCTCGTCCGTTTGCAGCATGAGCGATCGCAAAACGTCGCTTTTTATGCCCGAATGTGCCGTGATAAAGCCTATAATGCGCTCCTGCATACGTTCAAGATAGCGATAGGTTTGAGGAACGCCGATCATCGTGCCGTTTATTCGCACAGGATGAAGTGTCATTGTCGCTGACGGAACAATAAACGAGCGCTTCGCGGCAACGGCAAGCGGAACGCCGATGCTGTGACCGCCGCCGAGAACTATCGACGCCGTCGGTTTGGACATTCCCGCAATCAATTCCGAAATGGCAAGCCCCGCTTCGACGTCGCCTCCCATTGTGTTTATGAGGAACAGGACGCCGCGAACACCCTCGTCAAGCTCCGAATCCGAGAGAAGCGGAAGCATATGCTCGTATTTTGTCGATTTTTGCGCGTCCGAAAGCAAATAATGCCCCTCGATTTGACCGATTATCGTTATAATTTTGATTCCGTTTTCCTCGGAAGTCCCGTCGCTTCTCCGATTTCCGTCTTGAAATCCTTTTTCTTCGTCCATAAAAGCCTCCCGTTTTCCGTAGGTTCATTGATTATTATTTGAGCTGCTCTTGCAATTTATTCGCAAGTGTGCTATACTTTTTGAGTAATAACAGTTTAATTAACGAAAGGTATAAATAAAAATGGCTAACAAGATCTTAGTAGAAACATCCGCCCGTCACGTACACCTCACTCGTGAGCATATCGACATCCTTTTCGGCAAGGGTCACGAGCTTACGGTAAAGAAGATGCTCTCCCAGCCCGGTCAGTTCGCTTGCGAAGAAAGAGTTGACGTTGTAGGCCCCAAAAAGACCATCGCAAAGGTGTCCATCCTCGGACCGGAACGCTCCGCAAGTCAGGTTGAAGTTTCCCTCACAGACGCAAGAACGCTCGGCGTTACCGCTCCCGTTCGCGAAAGCGGCGACGTTGAAGGCTCCGCGCCCTGCAAGCTTGTAGGCCCTGCCGGTGAGGTTGAGCTTGAATGCGGTGTGATTGCGGCAAAGCGTCACATCCACCTTACCCCCGCAGACGCAGAGGAATACGGCGTTGCAGACAAGGACGTTGTAAGCGTAAAGGTTGAATCCGACGGCAGAAGCCTCGTTTTCGGTGACGTTGTATGTCGCGTAAGCCCCAAGTTTGCGCTTGCAATGCACATCGACACGGACGAAGCGAACGCAGCTTGCGCTTTCGGTGAATGCTACGGCGAACTTATAAAGTAATTTTATATAAGAAAATCAGCAAGGCACAAGTCTTGCTGATTTTTTTGTAGTTGCAGTCATTTTTTTGCCTTTGCCTTGAATATCAGCGCGGCAATGTATCCGAAAACGATAGCGGCAGTGATGCCTGCCGCGCCTGCCGTAAGTCCTCCCGTGAGTGCGCCCAAAAGCCCGCTTTCGTCAACGGCTTCACGGACTCCTTTTCCGAGCAGACTGCCGAAACCGGTCAGCGGCGTTGTCGCACCTGCGCCGGCAAATTCGATCAGGGGCTCGTAAAGTCCGACGGCGTAGAGAATGACGCCTGCGGTGACGTAGGACACAAGTATGCGTGCCGGAGTCAGCTTGGTTTTGTCTATCAATATTTGCGCGATTACGGATATGCCGCCGCCAACTGCGAAAACTATCAAATAATCAATTATTTTGTCCATTTTTGTTCCTTTCTGGCGTACAAATACGCAAAAGATGGCATATCGCCGGGATGCTGTTCCCCTGCTGTACGGATGCGGGACTCATCATCGCGCCCGTCGCCGTGAACAAGATGTTGTGCAGATCCTTGCCCAGCCGCGGCAGGACAGAAGCGGACAAAACCGACGCGGAACATCCGCAGCCTGAGCCGCCTGCGTGCTTGTCCGTACCTTCGCGGTCGTAAATGAGAAGTCCGCAGTCACAATGACGCGAACGAATGTCGAATCCGGCGGCTGACATAAATTCGCAAAGGATCCTGCTGCCTTCTGCGCCGAGGTCTCCCGTGACGATAAGATCGAAATCATCCGGTGACGTGCCGGTTTCGTTAAAGTAACGGCAGAGGGTGTCAACTGCGGCAGGCGCCATCGCCGCGCCCATATTGTTTAAGTCGTTGATGCCGCGGTCGAAGCTGCGTCCCGGCAGAACTTCCGTTATATGCGGCGCAGACGCGTACTTTTCATCCGGCGAGAGGATGAACGCTCCCGCTCCCGTAACCGTCCACTGCGAGGTGGGCGAGCGCTGTCCTCCGTATTCGACGGGATAACGAAACTGACGCTCGGCAACACAGTTATGCGAGCTTGCGACGGCAGCGGTGGTAATGCCGTACGCAGACGAGATAAGAGACGCGAGGATCAGCCCCTCCGCGGACGTGGAGCAAGCACCGTAAAGACCGCAAAACGGCACATCGAAGCCAAGCAGACCGTAAGCCGAACCGACACATTGGTTTTGCAGGTCCCCTGCGAATATCATTGAAATATCGGCGTCCGTCAGGGACGCTTTTTTCATCGCTTCCGAAAGCGCGAGACGCTGCATCTCGCCCTCGGAGGATTCCCAAGTCTCGGCTCCGAATTTGTCCGTTCCGGTCTTGTCAGTAAGGTCAAAATCTCCGCCGAGCGGGCCGTCCTTTTCGTGCTTACCGACAACGGAGGCGTGCGCGGCAAAATAGACCGGCTTCGGCAGATATATGGTTGAGTTCATTCTTTTTTCTCCCGAAAAGCGGAAAAGCTCCGCAAACTTTTCCATAGTTTGCGGAGCAGATGCCAAAATTATTCACATTGTTCAAAGAATTTCTCCGCCGCCTAAAAGCAGATCTCCGTTGTAGAAAACACAATGCTGACCGCGAGTGGCGGCGCGTTGCGGCGCATCGAAAACGAGATGCAGTTTGCCATCGACTTCGGGATAGAGAGTCGCCTTCGCTTCATGCGGCGTGTAGCGCAGCTTTGCCGTAACGCATATCGGCTCCGTCACGGCTTCGATCGCCGTGAGATTGACGTTCCCGATTGTCACCTCGCGCGAAAAAAGCGCTTCCTCGTCCGCAAGCGTGACGGTGTTAGTATCCGCGTCTTTGTCTGCGACGTATATCGGACGTCCGAATGCAACCCCCAATCCCTTGCGCTGACCTTTCGTGTATCTTGCGAAGCCTTTGTGACTGCCGATGATGTTCCCGTTAAGGTCAAGGAAGTTGCCGGCACGGTGAACGAAACCGCAACGCTCCATGTACGCCGCGTAATCGCCGTCCGGGATGAAGCAGATGTCCTGGCTGTCCGCAGCGCTTCCGCAGGAAAAGCCGCAGTCCGAAACAATTTTTCGAATTTCCGGCTTTGTGTAGCCTCCGAGCGGCAAAATCAGACGCGAAAGCATCTCCTGCGTCAGCATATAGAGCATATAGCTTTGATCTTTTTTTATGTCCGTCGCCTTTCTGACGCTTGATCGACCGTTTTCGAGCGTAACCGGTACCGCGTAATGCCCTGTTGCGACGAAATCAAAGCCGAGTTCGTCCGCAAGCTCGACAAGACAGCGAATCTTGACACGTCTGTTGCAGATGACACAAGGATTCGGCGTTTTTCCGCAGGCGTAATCGGCAATAAACGGTTCTGTCACGCACTCGCGAAAATCATCGCGTTTGTCAATCGCAAGATGCGGAACGGACAGCGCAGACGTGACTTCCCTTGCCTTTGCGGAAGCGGAACCGTCTGCGTAAGCGAGAAAATCCGCGGCTTCTTCGTCGGTGCCGTTGAAGAAAAACGTAACTCCCGTGACGTCGAAGCCGTCGCGCTTGAGCAGTATTGCCGCGGCAGCGCTGTCAACGCCGCCGGACATTGCAAGTAAAACCTTTTTTGCCATAATAACTCCAAATTTCAAGAGGATAAAGAAGCGTCCCGAACTGCCGATACGCCGTTGCGACGTAAAAAGTCGGACATTTTCGCAAGATATCTCTGCGGCTCGCGATAAAAAGAAAAGCCGTGAGAGGCACCGTCAACGAGCATTATTTCGCATTTGCCGCCGGCAGCGTCAAAAATGTCAACGGAAAATTCGGCGGGAACGTATTTGTCGGCGGTACCGTGAATCAAAAGCAGTGGCACGGTTGTGATTTTTGCGGCTTTTGCGGCGGAAACTTCGTCAAATTTCCATCCGGCACGTTTTTTGCATAAAAAGCTCGTAAAATCGAGCAGAGGGAACGCCGGCAGATGGTACTTTTTCGGGAGCAGATAGCGAAACTCGCGTTCGGGCGAGTCGTAGGGGCAGTCCGCGATGACGGCAGAGACATTTTCTTTGACATAATCCAGCTCGGACGCGGCAACAACCGTAGACGCGCCCATCGAACAACCGAAAAGCACGAGTTTTTGCTTACCGTCGGCTTCTTTTGCTCGATTTTTCACGAAACGACACCACGCCTCCACGTCGTACCGTTCATTTGCGCCGAAGCAGTAATATTTGCCCTCGCTTTTGCCGGAAGCACGTTGATCTATCGCCAAAACGCTGTAGCCGTCCTCGAAGAAAAGCCTTGTGAGCACGGGAAAATCCACTTCAGGCGCGCTTTTGTGCCCATGAACGAAAATCACCGTTGTATCCGCGTTCGGACGCTCGTATAGCTTGCCGCAAAGCCTCAGCCCGTCATGCGACTCAACAGAAACCTCTGCGTGCGGATGCTCGGCAAGAAAGCGCTTACCGAGCGCGATTTCGTCAAGCAGATATTCTCTGTCCGTTCCCGAAAGCAGACGTTTGAACGCCGCGGCAAAATCATCCGGCTGTGCGGACGTCCGTTTGATTGCGAACGCAAAAAAATATTCGGCTGAAAAATATACGGCAGCGGCAAGAATCGCGATCACAGCCGCCGTAATATACACAAACGTCACGGTGAGACCTCCTTTCGGGGTTTACTTTTTTCGAAAAATGATGTAATATATAAACGTAAAATGATAGTTTTGGAGGCACAAATGAAAAACGACAAGAATTTTAACATAAAGCTTTCCGATGACCTTATGCGTCGTCTTATTTACATATCCGCGGCGGAAAAACGCACACCGAACAACCACATTATTTATATGCTCAGACAAAACATTTCGTATTATGAGCGCGTTCACGGAAAAATTCCGGAAGCGGAGCTTCGTAAAATCGAGCTTCCGACAGAGGATAACGCCTAATCGACTCGACTCGTCAGCTCGATCAAAAGATCAATGTTATCCGGCTGAACGGACGCTTCGTGAGCGGCTTTGTTTCTGCCGACGGTACCGCATTTTTCGCATTTGTGGATGATGATGTAGCCGCGTTTTGCATCGGGCTCGACGCGAATCGGGCGCATTATTCCGCCGCAGTCCGCCGCTCTGTCGCCGGGGTTTACGTCAAGATGCAGCGAGCAGAGGCAACGCGGGCAGTGATTGCGTGAAGTGTAGCCCAATGGCTGTACTTCAAGTCCGCAGTTGGCGCAAACAAAACCGGAATCGTTTTTTTTGAATCTTTTTTCTTCCATAATCAGCCTTTTCCAAAGCGGGACTTTTCTTCACGTCTCGCTTTTTTGTTTTTTCAAAAGTTGCACCGCTTCGTCCCTGCTGACGTCCGCAAGCCGTGACAGCTCCGAAAGCCGCGGTGACGTGCCTTGACAGAATGCCTTTTCTGCCGCAAAAACAATGCCGTCCGCGGTGATTTCATCCGCGTTTATGACGGTGGTGAGACCTGCGTCATGCATAAACCCCGACACCTTTTTGTCGTAAGCGACGGCAACAACGGGCACCTCGGAGCACACGGCAAAAATCACGGCATGCAGCCGAGCCGCGATAACAAGGCTTGCATTTTCGAGACAGGCGCGCGCTTCGTCAACGGTTTCGGGACAAATAACCTCGCCGCCGAGCCGAGCCGCGCAAAGTTTTGCAATTTTGCTGTCCTTGCCGCCGTGCATGACAACAAAAACCGCGCGCATATTGTGCGTTTTACAAAGCTTCCGTACCGCGCAGATGATCGCATCGGCAAAGTCGTCGCGGTTGTCAATCTCCCTTACGGCAACGGCAATATAACGGTCGGGGCGTGCGGATAATCCCTCGTTTTTCTCGCAAAAAATCGTCGGGTCCGCGGAAAGTATCGTGCGTGATTTTATCCCCGACCGCATCATTTCCGCAAAGGAATCTCCGTCGCGAGCGGTCACAACATCAACGTATTTGTTGACAGTTTGCACGATGTTTTTTAAGTTTTTCTCATTTTCAACGGGGCCGAATCCGTTTGCGTACTGCATAACGGAAAGCCCCAGTTTTTTTGCTTTTTTTATAACGTAAAGGTAGTATCGAAGTGAACGTGAGCTTGTTCCGTCCTGCATCAGAGTTCCGCCGCCGGACAGAAGCACACGCGAGCTTTTCAGCGCCGACGTGAGCGGCGTTCCATAGCGGAAGCGAGAGTTGACTTTGAAGCTCAGTCGAGTCCTTTTCGGATGGCGCGACAGCACGGTGAAGCTTGCGTCGGGACAATTTTCACGAATTCGAGCGATTATAGAGCGAAGCACGGCCTCGTCTCCGATGTTGCCGTAGCCGTAGTAGCCGGAAAGAGCGAAATCACAGTCTTTTTTGTCCGCGGCGTGAGCTTTTTCCGCGGAAACAATGCTACTGTATATTTTCGCGTATTCGCGAGCCGGGCGATCGGCGGAAAAATCGCTTAAAAGCAGCTCATTTGCCGCTTTGCCGAGTGCAAGCCTTTCATCTGCCGAACTGCGGACAAACCGAAGTATTGATTCCGCAAGTGCGCCCACGTCCTCACGCGGAAAGAGCAGTCCCGTTTTTTCGTGAACGACGAATTCGGGTATGCCTCCGACCTCAGCGGCGATGATGGGCAGGGAATGCGCCGCGCTTTCGAGCATTGAATAGGGGAAGCTTTCGGAGCGTGACGGAATAACAACCGCATCAATTGCGGAATAAAACGACGAAATATCGCTTATGTGACCGAGAAAACGGACGTTTTCTGTCAGTCCAAGTCGCCGCGAAAGCGCAAACAAGCGTTTTTTCTCGCCGCCGTCACCCGCAATGAGAAAATACACCGTCGGTTGCTCGACTTTGACTCTCGCCGCTGCGCGCAAAAGTTTGTCCGCGCCTTTCACGCGGTCAAGCCTTGCGACGCAACCGAAAACAGTTGCGGAATCCGGGATTTCCAAGCCATGTCGAGCAAAAAAGTTCTTCCTGTCGCAGGAATTTCTGTCGCAGGAATTTCTGTCGCAGGTGTTTTGCAAATCGGACACATCAAAGCCGTTATAGACCGTAAAAATCGTGTTCGGGGAAAAGCCGCGACGAATGAGCATCGTCTCGAACTCTTTCGAAACCGCGATGTGATATTTTATTTTTCGCAGCGACAAAACATTAAGCGGCGTGAAAACGAGCTTTTTTATCGGAGCGTCGAAATCGCGAAGATAGTCGCTGTGGATAGTCGTAACGACAGGCACGGACACTCGTTTTTTGACGATCGCGGCGATGAAATTTGCCCTTGCGCCGTGCGCGTGGAGCAGATCGAAACCTTCGTTTGCAAGCGCATCGGCAATTGCGTCCGCGACGGAAAGATCAAATCGGCTTTTCTGACGAAACAGCACCTTGTCGGTTCCGATTTTGTCAAGTTCACGGTAAAAAACGCCGTCAGTAAGGCAAGCGACGCGATTGTACACGCCATCGACAGGATGAGAAAACAGCGAAAAAAGCGCAGTCTTTGCGCCGCCGCTGTCACCGCCCGATATAAGATGAAGAATTTTCATCGCTCACTCCGTGCCGAAAAAATCAGATATAATATTATAGCACCGTTTTTGTGAAAAATAAATACGGGAGATTTATTTTTGTGCAGACGGTGGATTTTTTCATATTTTTGTGCTATATTTTATTTAGCGTTCTTGTAAAAGAGAGCTGTTTATAACAAATCTCGTTTTTCCGGAAAATAAAAGAGGAAGCGCCTATGTCAAATTACGTTGATTATCCCAAAAAAGATGCGAACGACATTAAAAACAAATCGAAACGGTCGAAGCTTATTTTGATTGCGACTTATCTCGGCATTTGGGCATTTGCATTATTGACATTTTGGCTTTTTATCAGCGGCTCGGACGCTATGGGATACAGCATTGTGTTTCTTTGGATTGTTCTCCCGGTTGCAACATTTGTGATTTCATTGTTGATCGGAAAGAATAACTACCGGGGCAATTTGAACCGGATTACATGTGCTTTTTTCGGCATCACGCAAATGCTGGCAGAATATGCGACTTTCGGTCTTGCCAATATGCTTGCAAATTCTTTTTCCAAAATCAATACGCCTCGTTTTGAAATGTTTTTATTCGGTGCAATCATTTCGGCTGTCGGTTTGGGAATCGGAACCCTGATTTCTCACATCCGGTTCAATTGTAAATGATAATGCCATTCTCCTATAGGCAAACGTTTACCCCCGACAATTTTACACTCAAACACAAAAATCCGACCTATGCGGTAACCATAAGTCGGATTTTTTGTTTTTTATCGGCGCTTTTTGTCAAATGCCGGATTGTAGCCGTAAAAGTTTTTGTAGTTCATGTTGTCCTGCGCTTCACGTAACGCCTCACCGAAACGCTGATAATGCACGATTTCGCGCTCTCTGAGGAAACGTATCGGATCGCACACGTCGGGATCGTCTATCATCCTGAGCAAATTGTCGTAGGTCACCCTCGCCTTTTGCTCTGCTGCAAGGTCCTCGTTGAGGTCTGCGATTACATCACCCTTTGAGGCGAACGAGATCGCGTTATACGGCACGCCGGAGGCGGCAACGGGATACAGACCGACGGTATGATCGACAAAATAAGGTGCGAAACTTGAGCCGGCGATTTGTTCGGGAGTTAAATTACGTGTCAGTTGGTGCACAATGGCGGAAACGATCTCCATGTGCGCCAATTCTTCCGTGCCGATATCCGTCAGTATTCCGACGATTTCTCGGTACGGCATGGTATAACGTTGAGATAAATATCTCATAGACGCTCCCAGTTCACCGTCAGGACCTCCGAATTGCGATAGGATAAGTGTTGCGAGGTCGGGGTTCGGATTTTTGATCTTAACGGGATATTGCAGTTTCTTTTCGTAGCTCCACATTGCTCATTCCTCCTCGTAGCTGCCCATCCACGGCCAGCCGCCCTCAATCCACATCCAACTTTCGCCGACTGCATTTGCGTTTGCGGTGAGCGGGCCGAACAGTGATTCATATTCTTTTTTTGCTTCGTCGTACAGTGCGCTGTATTTTTTATAATATGCGAGCGCATCTTTGTTGTTTGGGTGAGTATCTAGAAACAGACGTGCTTCGTCCAAAACAAAGCCGTACATCTGAAGTTCATGCATAAGATTTTCGAATTTTTTATCTGTCATTTTTTCATACCTCCGCATACACGTGGCGGATAAAACGGCAGATCAAGTTCCGCAAACATAGTTCCACGCGAAAGAGCTTCCTCCGGTGAGTAAGCGTTGCGCCATTTTTGACGCGGCACATACGCCATGGCGAGCGGTAATCCGTCAACAACGGCGGGGTTGAATCCAACGCCGTTGCGGTTGTCATCGGCGCGATCGAGGGATTCGCGCATCTCGTCGTTTATTCGGTCGCGCGGTGTTCTTGTATCATTTTCGAGTTCCAAAATATATTTTCTCCGTGTTTGTTTTTTCGGGCACTTGCCCAATCTCAGTATATGATAAAATTTCACGTCCGTGACAGGTCAAGTTTTCGGCGTCGGTTGACATAACGGAGATATGTGTGATAAAATATAAAAAGATGAAATGTCCGCTTGCGCGGAGAACCGAAAGGAATAAAAATATGCTTGAAAAATTAAAAGAACAGGTTTATCTTGCTAATATGATGCTTGTTGAATACAAGCTCATAACCTTTACTTGGGGTAATGTCAGCGGAATAGATCGCGAAAAAGGACTCGTTGTAATTAAGCCTTCGGGAGTTGAATATTCCGAACTTAAACCGTCCGATCTTCCCGTGCTCGACCTTGACGGAAACATAGTTGAGGGAGATCTTAAACCTTCGTCCGACACCCCCACTCATCTCGAACTCTACCGTAAATTCCCCACGATCGGCGGCGTAACGCATACGCATTCTCAGTGGGCAACCTCATTTGCTCAGGCAGGCAGAGGAATTATCCCCTACGGAACGACTCACGGTGACTATTTTGACGGTCTCATTCCTTGCACAAGACGCATGACACCTGAAGAAATCGCCGGCGAATACGAGCTTAACACAGGTAAGGTCATCGTTGAAACCTTCGAGGGTAAGGATCCCGACAGAATGCACGCCGTTTTGGTTAATTCACACGCACCCTTCACTTGGGGCAAGGACGCAAAGAGAAGCGTTGAGGCGGCAGTCGTTCTCGAACAGGTGGCTATGATGGCGCTTCACACCGAAATCCTCGCAGGAAATGCCGCAGGCGCAGAACCCATGCAGGAGGAGCTGCTTCGCAAGCACTTCGACAGAAAGCACGGCCCGAACGCATACTACGGTCAAACAAAGAAATAATTGAAAAAGAGGAAAAAACGCACGCTTTCGCGTGCGTTTTTCTTTATTCGGCTGTTTTTGAAACTGCGATACAGTCGATGTCGGGCGCGTAATACGACGGCTGAGAAAGCGTGATCGTATTTTCTCCCGCTTTAAGCTCGA
>CAYWAD010000014.1:0-26047 GCA_964456045.1 uncultured Lachnospiraceae bacterium | reverse complement strand
GACTTTCGATAAGTCCTTTGTAGTATTCGATATAGTCAACGCCTGTGAATTCGTGCTTCGGATGACCGAAAATTTCGATAAAGCGCGCTTCTGTAAGTACATCCGTCCAAGGATTTATGCCCGCTTCGTCAAGCTGATCGAGCGAGACGATATGGTTGCCGACTTCGTCCGAAGGGAAGCTGAGCATAAGCGTAATCTTTTTAGCGCCTCTTGCTATTCCTTTAAGGCACATCGCAAAACGGTTACGCGAAAGGATCGGGAAGATCAATCCGAATTCTCCGGAGGGGAATTTTCTCTTGATATCCGCCGCGATCTGATCCACTGTGGCATAGTTACCCTGCGCTCTTGCGACTACCGCTTCCGTAACGGCGATAACGTCACGTTCGCGAATTTCGATGTTTTCGCTTTTCGCAGCATCAAGCACGCTGTTTACAACGATCTCGGCGATATTGTCGCCTTTTCTGATGATGGGAGCTCTGACTCCGCGTGAAACTGTTCCGATTAATCTCTGGTCTGACATTAAAGTAAGCCCTTTCTTGTTTAAGAAAATTTAGTGTATCGGTAAATTTTGTATATCAGCTGTTGCTTTCGGTTTCAAGAGCCTCGGCAAGTGCTTTCGTAAATTGATCTGCGCAGGAGGTGTTTCGAGGGCCGCAGGTATTTCCTGCCAAAAGCTCGATAATATGCTCCGCTTCCTGACCTTCCGCAAGCTTTGAGATGGCTTTCAGGTTACCGTTGCAACCGCCCTTAAAGCTTACGTTATGGATAATGTTTCCGTCGAGTTCGAACTCGATCTCACGGGCGCAAGTGCCCGATGTAACATATGTATGTTTCATTTTCACGCATCCTTTTATAAAAATTACTGTTCAACCGCTGTATCTGCGGTATCGGAATCGCCGTCAGTTCCGGAATCGGGCTCCGGCTCAACCTTCGCCTCCGCCTGCGCCATTACGATATTGCCGTCCGTAACGGTTACGATGATCGTCAAATCGTTTGATGCCGACGATTCGGAATTATATTCCGTACCTAAGCTTTCTTCGTTCACCGTTATTTTTCCTTGACGGGCGGAAAGATAAGTGTCAAAGAACTCCAGGCTATTCGAGGTGGTGATGGAAACGCTCGTTTTAACTCCGCTGACGCTGACATTTGAAAAATCAAAGCTTTCCGCGACCAAATCTCCCTCCGTCATTTCGGCGGTGAGCGTTCCGGCAGAAACATTGTTCAAATATAGATCACCCTTTTTGATGTCCGCCTTAATATACGACGACGTATCAACCGCGGTAAATACCGCGTCACCGTCTCCGAGACTGACGGAAAAATCAATCGAAGAAGCAATGTTGGAAACGTGTATGCTTCCCTTATCAAGCGTTATGTTCACGACGTTCACATCGCCGTCCGTGGGCAAGTAAATGTCAACACGCTTTTGCATAACCGTCTCGGTCTTTTCCTGCTCCTTAAAGTAGCCTCTGAGGCCGTCGAAGCTGAATCCCGACTCCCAGAACTTAACGATCGACATAAGGTCAAAGGACGTATTGACCGTGATGTTTCTGTTCGAGGTTGTCATTGCGTAAGAGCCATCATCGAAATTGTAAAGCTCCATATACGGCTCGGAAAATCCACCGTATATGTAAACATCAGCTTCGTCAAGCACGAGCTCGATCTTGTTATAGATATTGTCCGTGCCGAAAGCGAACTTATATACGCTGTTGTTATCCTCATCAACGTTCTGATTGAAGATGTCGATACCTTCCTTTTCGGCGCGAGCCTCGGCGCCGGCACAAATTCTGCCGCCGACAAAGACTATTATAAGTGCAACGACGATAAAAATTATTGATGTCGGTTTCATAAATCAGCGCACGCTCCTTTCACATAGAAATAAAGCTCAACGCATTTGTGTGCGGTGTAGACGAAAAACTCAAGTACCTTTTTGATCAAGTACGGTAAAAGTCTGATCGCTATGTTATAAGCGGCAATTCCGGCAAGCATAAGATAGCCGCCGATTTGCAAGCCGAGGCCGATCTCGTAAAGGCCAATCGGAGCATAATTGAAAAGCTGCGTTATGCCGTACACAATACCGACAACGCAAAGCGTCGTTCCGATTGCGGTGGCAACAACGATCGCCGCAATAATTCCCACAATGGCAGCCGCAAGTGCGCCGATAACGAGCAAAAACAAGGTTATAACGACAAGCAACAAGAACACCCATATGGGAGATGAGCAACCGAGAATTATATAAAATTTTTTATAATCCGCGTTGGGATCGGGGCGTGAAACCGGCTTTTTCCCGTCGGCTTGCGGTTTCTTCTGCGACGGCTGCGCCTGCGGCTTTTGCTCCGCATGCGGTTTTCTTTCTGCGTTTTCGGAGCGGTTTGCCTGACCGTTTGCAGTCTTGACATTCGGCGGCACAGGGCGCGAGCGATTTGCCGCGGACTGCGGCTGACGAACTGTCCGAGGCGTTTGCCGGACAGTCTGTCCCTGCTCACTTTTCACCGTCGGTGCATTTTCCTTGACCTGAGAGTCGTTAGGCTGTACCGGTGGCTGCTGTGCATTTCCGTTCTGCATCTGCTGTGGGGGTGTCGCCTGAGCATTTGATGCCATGAGCTTCTTTTTAAGTGATAATGCTATTTTGGACATTGCCGCGTCGTTTTCGGAAAGCGCCGAAAGCTTTTCGGCGTCGGCGTCGGAAAGTGACACCACGAATGACTTGACCTCTGCTATCGCGGTCTCGCGTCCAACGCCGCTTTCTTCAAGCTTATGAACAAGAACCGCTATAAGTTTGTTTTTATCCAAAATTACACCTCCTTTTTTGCAAGTTGTGTGTAGATAAAAGCAAAAATTTGTGATATACTGTCTGTTGCAGACGCGTTATAAGCGCATCTTCAAAAAAGTACATTATATTTTAACAAAAATAAGGATAGATTACAAGTATGCGAATGAGAAAAAAAAAGAATTCACAAAATAGAATTGAAAAATGTTCACGTTTACTCATAAACGCCTCCGAAAACGAGACATTTTTTGACATTTATGCTCCGTTCCCCGATGAGCTCCGCGGATTGCCCGTATATTTGGAGATCGGATGCGGCAAAGGCGACTTTGTTTGCGGCATGGCGAAACAGCATCCCGACCGTCTTTTCTATGCAGTTGAGCGCATATCCGACGTAATGCTGTTCGCGCTTGAAAAGCGAACGGCTCAGCTTGAAGCCGATCCGTCGCTTCCCGACAATGTAAGATTCATCATCGGAAATGCTCAAAATGCAGAAGAATGGTTCAAGCCGGATTCGCTTTCCGGAATTCATCTCAATTTCAGCGATCCGTGGCCGAAAAAAGGCTATTACAAGCGTCGTCTGACATATCGTGGTTTTCTTGAAATTTATTCGCGCCTGATCAAAAACGGCGGCACCCTCAACGTCAAGACCGACAACGTTACTCTTTTCGATTTTACTCTTGAGGAAATTCCCGAATCAAAATTCAAGCTCAACTGGTATACGCGCGATTTGCACGCAAGCGAGCACAACGACGGAAATGTTGTAACCGAATATGAACGCCGCTTCTCCGAAGAAGGAGTTTGCATCAACGCTCTCCAAGCAATAAACGACAAATAACAACTCAAAAATCCTCCCGTCGAAAATAACCGACAGAAGGATTTTTTATTTTATTTATATTTTTCTTCGCCAAGATCCTGTACCGATGTAACAACCGGCGTTCCGTCACGATTCAAAAGCGGTGTCAGACCTGACGCGTAACCGCTAAAGTGGAATAAATAATTCACACCCGTTTTTAAGTCCACCCAAATCTCGTTTGAGCCGAATGTTCCGTCCGAATACGTCTTGACAAAACGTTTTTCACCTTTAGACATTTTAATTCTCCTTTACGCCCTCGACAAGACCGTTTGCCATGCCGACAAGCCCCTGCATCTCGGACGGGATAATGATCTTCGTAGCCTTACCGTCCGCGATTTTTTCCATAGCCTCGATGGACTTGAGCTTGATGACTTGATCGTTCGGTGCTTTCTCGTTCAAAAGCGACATAGAATCCGCCATAGCCTTCTGAACCGCCATAATAGCCTCGGCTTCGCCCTCCGCTTCGCGGATTTTCGCTTCCTTAACAGCTTCCGCACGAAGGATCGCCGCCTGCTTTTCCGCTTCAGCTTCAAGGATCATACTTTCCTTTTTACCCTCCGCAACGAGAATGGAGGATTTCTTTTCGCCCTCAGCTCTGAGGATCGCCTCTCTGCGTTCGCGTTCCGCCTTCATCTGCTTTTCCATAGCTTCCTGAATTTCTCTCGGCGGAATGATATTCTTCAGCTCGACTCTGTTAACCTTGATACCCCAAGGGTCCGTAACTTCGTCAAGGATTGCACGCATTTTTACGTTGATAACGTCACGCGATGTAAGCGTTGCATCGAGATCAAGCTCACCGATGATGTTACGAAGCGTCGTTGACGTAAGATTTTCGATAGCGGAGATAGGATTCGTGTGGCCATAAGCATAGAGCTTGCAGTCCGTAATCTGATAGAACACGACTGTATCTATCTGCATTCTGACATTATCCTTTGTGATGACGGGCTGAGGCGGAAAATCCGCGACCTGCTCCATCAAAATAACGTTTTTCGCGATTCTGTCAATGAAGGGGAACTTGAAATGCACACCCGTTTCCCAAGTTGTCAGATAACGGCCGAGGCGTTCGACAACACAAGCGCGCGCCTGCGGCACGATTTTGATGTTTGCGATAATAATGGCGATGAGCAACGCTGCCACGATAAAGAGGAGCACGCCCGCTCCGCCGGTGCTGAGAACTGCTGTTGTAATCATAACTTTCTCCTTATTAATTATAAACTGTGTTTCGTCGGAATAATGTATCAGGCACGGACGATTGCTTTTACGCCTTCGATCCTAAGTACGGTAACCTTTTCGCCTTTTTCGATCTTTGAGCCGTCATCGGATCTTGCAGTCCAATGCTGACCCTTCACCGTAATCTCTCCGAGAGCAAGATCGTTGTCGATTGAAACGATAACAACTGCATCCGCCCCTATAATACGATCCGCATTTGTTGCCGTTTTCCCGGCAACACCGAGTTTCTTTTTGAAAATAGTCTTTGACAATACAAGCGTAAGTCCGCCAAGCACAACAAACGACGCGATTTGAACCGGTATACTGACATCAAACATCGCCAAAAGCAGGCAAATGAACCCTGCCGGCATAAACCAGATCGTCGTAAGCGCTGCTGTTGCCGCCTCAACAAGTACGCTCATAATGAGAACAAAAGTCCAAAAATACGGCATATAGTCGATCATACTTTTCCTCCTTTCGACACAGCTTGATTCCGAGCAAGCAAAAACGGTTGATTCGAGCTCCACATCGTCAAATCTCTCGCTTTCGTTTCTCTTTAATCAGATTTTATCACGCAATCGTGTGATTGTCAATAGCTTTTTGAAGATTTTGTCAAAAAATCAAAACCGAGAAGCACACGTATTTTCTAACGCTACTTCTCGGTTTTAATACTTAGTCTATGCTTGCCGACGTGAAATCGGGGATTGCAACGGCATTTTTCCAATATGAATATATTCTTACAGGCACATCGCCAACAGTAAGACCGATATGCGTGCGGTTCTTCGCCGCAAATCCCGAATCACCGGAAAGTCCGACCACGCCGCCCTTTTCGACAGTATCCCCTACTGCAACGGAACACTTGGACAGGTGGCAGTACCAGCTTCTAAGGCCCCAGCCGTGATCAACCACAACGATATATCCCGTCGTTGTAAGGTAGCCGGAATAAACGACCGTACCGGGCTGAACGGCATACACTTCCGTGTCCTCTTTTACGTTGTAGTCAACGCCCGTGTGCCGATACTTGGTACCTGTCGCCGCAACGGTGATATATCTACCGAAGCCGGGAGATATCGTTGAATCTTTACTGAAGGGATTTTCAAGGAACGTACCGCTGAACTGATGCTCGGAAAGTCCGGCAGACTGAGCAAGCGGCAGAAGCGCATCCTCAGCCTCCTTGATCGCTTCCTCGGAATATGTCGCGTTTTCAACACCCGCGCTTATGCTGACATTGCTGTTTCCATAGATGTACGATTTGACATTAAGGCTGATGGTTTGCGAAGCAGTGCCGTATGTAAGCGTGAAGGTGTAGGTTTGATCCGTTCCGTTTTCGTATTCATAGCCGATCGGAACGAGCGCGTAGACATAATCGCCCTCTGCGTAGAAGGTTGGCGTATAGTCAATCGCCGGCTCGGACGAGAAGCTTATTTTAGAGGGATCATCAACATTTTTACCGCCGATACAAACAAATTCGCCGTTTTGGATCTCGGTCTGACCGATATAGAACACGGCAGGCTCAAGAATATCACCTACAAAGGAATACGAAGCAGAACCATAGAAATCCTTTTCCGCGGACTGATACCATTCCGCGGAAACGTCGATCGAGAACCTGCCGCCTTCGTTAAGAGTAAGCTCGGAAAGCTTATCCGCGGAATCGGAGAAAACCACCTCGTCCCCGTCCTTGACTGTAACCTTAACAAAATCGGGCGTTTGCGAGAATGAAAGCTCAAGTCCGCCGTCTATCGAGCAGGTCTTTATGTCCGTTGTAATGATTTCGGACGTATCGACACCGATAAATGTTCCGTCGTAATTCTCGTAATTCCAAGCAAGTGCCGCCGGCAAAATTTCAACGCCCGCAACCGTCATAACGGGAGTTGCCGTTGAATCATAGATGCTTGCGGAATATTTGGTTGCGAGGAACGCAGCCGCATCCGTCGAATCAAGCTTATAAACCTTGGACGTTGCATCCACTATGTATGCATCCGAAGGAGACGTTGTGAAATAATATCTATACTGTGACTCGACTTCATAGCTTGTAACGGTTATTAGAAAAAACTCGCCGCTGTCGATGCCTTCGGGAAGCGAGCTGATTTCGGTTGCGTTTTTCTTGCAATTTACGAAAATGTCAATCATCGCAGACGAATCGGGGTTGGTATCGTCCGAAGAAAACTCCCATTTCATTCCCGAAAGATCTTCGATCTTCAAGTTGCTGACCGTTTTTACGTCACCGGGCTCTTTTTTTGTTGAGGAATAATACCCCACTGCAATAAATGACGGAATAAACAGCGCAATAATAAGCACCACCGCCAACACTTTTTTATTCATATAGCTCTCCGTTCTGCCATGGATTGTTAATATGTACTTTTTGTTAATATGTACTTTAATACAAATAAACGCTATTTTACGGATACATTATACATCAAAATGTCGTATAGGTCAATAGTCAAGCTTTAATTCATATTTCACAAAGCCGTTTTTACGGGTTTAACGCAAATATTTTCTCGTGTGCGGCTTGCGCTCGACGAAATTTATGGTATAATATACCCAGAAACTTTATAGTATAATAATATTAAATTCACTTCCCAAACTGAAAACGGAGATTACATATATGAAATGTCCTATTTGCGGTTATCCCGAAAGCAAGGTAGTCGATTCTCGCCCCGCCGGCGATTATTCGAGCATCCGTCGCAGACGCGAATGCCTTTCCTGTCAGCGTCGCTTCACGACCTACGAGGTTGTCGATACCGTTCATCCCGTGGTTATAAAGCGTGACGGAACAAAAGAGCTTTTCGACAAAAACAAACTGCTTGTCGGAATAATCAAGGCTTGCGAAAAGCGTCCCGTTAAAGCCGAAATCATTGCAAATGACATTGAAGCCGCACTGTCCGGCTCTCTGAACCGAGAGGTAACCTCTGCGGAGCTCGGCGAAATGGTGCTCGAACGTCTCAAATCGCAGGACCCTGTTGCGTACGTTCGTTTTGCGTCCGTACACAGAGAGTTCAAGGATGTTGACACTTTCATCGAAGAAATTCAAAAATTGCGCTCCGAAGGTAAAAGTGAGTGCTGATTTTCCATTAAAATAAGGATACTTTACGCAAATAAATGAATAAGAATTCTACCGTTTGGCTTATAAGCATCGTTTCGGTGTTTGTTCTGCTTTCGGTGATTATGGCGGCGATCGCGCAAAACTCCGGATACGGCAAAACGGACACAAGCTTCGAAACGTCGGCTGAAACGTCCGACGAAACAAGTCTCGATTCCGAGCCTGCCGAAACGGAGCCGGAAACGTCCGTGGTCGAAACAGAAACCGAAGTCGAAACGGAAACCGAAACGGAAACCGAAACGGAGACAGAGACCGTATATTGGCTCGACAGCATATTCGATATGCCCGAATACGAAAACGACACCGTCGGCATCGGCGGAGGCTACACCCCCGACGAACCTCTCGCTGAAGCGCTCGAAACCGCTATTCGCACCTTCGACCGTCCCGTTTCGCTTTTCGCAGTTGACATTCAAAGCGGAGTTTCCGTATCGTATAACGCAAGCTCCCGTTACAGCGCCGCAAGCGTGGTCAAAGCGGCATACGCTTACTACGTTTTCCATGAAATAGATGCCGGAAACGCGTCGCTTGACGAGATTTTGACCTACACCTCGGCAGACACGGTATACGGAAACGGCATTATCGGCAAGTCCGGTGTCGGCACGGAATATACACTCTACGAGGTCCTGTATCACACCATCGTAACAAGCGACAACGAAGGCTATTATATGCTTCTTCGCCGCTTCGGGCGCGACGGCTACGACAAAACGATCTCATCGTTAGGTTGTTCGTCGCCGCTCGTCGGCAAGACGAGATGGCCGGACGCAAGCGCGCTTGATATGGCGACAATTTGGCAAAAAATCTACGAATACAAGGACGAAACCGACAACGGTAAGCTGCTGTATGAGCTTTTCGAGCAAGTCGAATATATGAAATTTATCGAGACTGCGCTTGAGGTTACCGTCGCAAGCAAGGCAGGTTGGAACGCCTCATCCTTCAACGACACCGGCGTTGTGTACGGGGAAAACTCCACCTACATCGTCGCGATCTTCTCCGAGGGCAGCTATTACACCGCCGAAAAAAGTCAATTTTACGATATTATTCGCGCCGTCAATGCGCTTATGAACGATTCCGCAACGAAATAAATCAACCCGGACTGCTGTTGCAGTCCGGGTTTTTTGCGCCTTTAGCTAAACCTCAGGTTCAAAAATAATTAAACCAATTGTACCTATAATGCCTTTTTTATCGGCGAATTTGTGATATAATATACGCAGAAAACAGCGACGGAGGCTCGAAAAATGAAGTTATCGCTCGGTTCGAACATCAGCAAATTGCGAAAAGAACACTCAATGACGCAGGAACAACTCGCAGAGGCATTGGGGGTTACGTTTGCCTCCGTTTCGAAATGGGAGCGCGGTGTTGCGACGCCGGAGCTTGGATTGATCGCGGAAATGGCGGACTTGTTCGGTGTCTCGCTTGATGCGCTTGTCGGATTCGAGATGCTGAACAGCAGCGCCGATGCGCTCGAAAAGCGTATTTTCGATTTACAGCGTCAAAAAAAATACGACGAAGCCGTCATTGAAGCGGAAAAAGCCCTGCTTCGCTATCCGAACGATTTCAAAATCGTGTACCGCGCCGGCGAGCTTTACATCGTGTCCGGTACCGAAACTCAAAACAAAGAGCATCTTTATCGCAGCATCGAACTGCTCGAACGCTCCACCTTGCTACTCTCGCAAAATACCGACGCCTCCGTCAGCGAAGTGTCCATTCAAAACGCAATCGCGCAGTGCTGCATTCTTTTGGGCGAAACGAAAAAGGGAATCAACATTCTCAAAAAGTACAATGTCTGCGGCACAAACGACGCCTTAATAGCCATAGCGTTAACCGGAAACGACATCACATACACCGCTACCCCCGGCTTAGCGCTCGACGATGCCGTGCCGTTTATGGTGGGAGCGTTCGGCTCGATTATAACGATCGGCTTGCGAACGATGTTGGCATATGCAAACTATTTCAGCAAAAAAGGAGACCCCCGATCCGCTCGCGAGGCACTGCTTTGGCTGATCGGACTTTTGGAAAGCATGAAAATCGACGCGGACGTGTCCTGCTATTTGGACAAGGCGATCGCGCCATGCTATTCCGAATGTGCGAATTTTTCTTTGCAACTCGACGAATCGGAAAAGGCAGAGTCGTATATGCGGAAAGCATACAAAGCCGCAACGCTTTACGATTCCGCACCTACTTGCACATCGGAAAACATCAAATTCTGCATCGGAGACGCGGAAAGCACCGTCTCATACGACGATATGGGAAATTCAGCCCAAGAGGCGGTGTCAGGGCAGATCTCAGAATCCGAATACTCCGAAATTTTGCGCGAAATTTGGGACAAAATCACAGCCGAAGAAGCGCAGGCGAACGTGTGAACTTTAACTTATTTCAGCCGCGTTTTGCGGCAGAACGGAGACCGAAATGAAAAAAGAAAGATCCAAAATCAAACCTTATATTCGCGAGCTGTACCGTGGGAACAGCATTTATTTGCTTTTTGGCTGTCTCTGCTGTGTAACAACCGTCATTGGCAATTTGATCGTATCTTGGCAACTGCAACAGGTGATGGACTTGATTGCCGGCAAGACAGTTTCGCTCTCTTTGGCAGGACTGACTTGGGTGGCAGTGTTCGTGGTGGTTATGATCGCGTTGACGCACATCTTCGCCTATTTTTCCACACCTCGATTTATGGCAAAATCCATGGCTCAATACAAAAATTACGTCTTTGAGCGGCTGTCGAAAAAGGGAATTTCCGCATTTTCGGGCGAAAACACGAGCCTTTACATCTCCGGATTAAGCAACGATGCCGCCGTGATCGAGAGCGATTATGTCAGCGTCACCTTCGACATTTTAACGCAAGCACTGTTATTCATCGGCGCGCTTTTCATGATGCTCATCTATGATCCGACGCTGACGGTTATTTCCGTCGGGCTGTCGCTCTTGCCTATCATCGCCTCGATTCTGACGGGGAATCGGATCTCAGTGGCAGAAAAGCAGGTGTCCAACCGCAACGAAACCTATATGTCAGCCTTGAAGGACTGCCTCGTCGGATTTTCCGTAATCAAATCCTTCCGAGCGGAAGCGCAAATGTGCAAGATTTTCGCCAAGGAAGTCCGGCAGGTTGCAGACGCCAAGGAAAAAAGCCGAAAATTGCACATAATCGTTTCTCTTTTCGCTGCCATCGCATCAATTGCGGTTCAGTTGGGCGTTTTTATTGTGGGTGCGTATCTCGCGCTCTCCGGCAAAGGCATAACCGCCGGCACGGTGCTGGTTTTCGTTCAACTTCTGAACTATGTACTCGGACCGATCGCGTCCATTCCCTCTCTCCTTGCCAAGCGCAAGGCGGCAAAGGCGCTGATTTTGAAAATGGCAGACGCACTTGAGGAAAGCGTCCGCGAGGACGGCGTAATCGAAAAACACACGCTCGAAAGCGGCATCTGTCTTGATAAAGTCTCCTTCGGTTACGAAACCGACAAACCGATCCTGCACGAGCTTTCCCTTAATTTTTGCGCCGGAAAAAAGTACGCCGTCGTCGGCGCGTCCGGCAGCGGCAAAAGCACGCTTTTGAATCTTTTGATGGCATCACACGGCAACTATTCCGGCAACATTTGCTATGACGACACCGAACTGCGAGATTTGAACAGCGAAAGCCTTTACGGTATGGTGTCCGTTGTTCAGCAGAACGTCTTCATTTTCAACGCTTCCATTCGCGATAACATCACAATGTTCGCGGATTTCTCCGAAACCGAGGTCGATCGCGCCGTCAAACTGTCCGGGCTTGCCGAGCTGATCGCGCAACGAGGCGAGGACTACCTCTGCGGAGAAAACGGAAGCGGTCTTTCCGGCGGCGAAAAACAGCGAATTTCCATTGCACGAAGCCTACTTAAAAAGTCGCAGGTGCTTCTCGTTGATGAAGCTACCGCCGCACTTGATCCCGAAACCGCGTACCGCGTTTCCGACGCTATTTTGAAGTTAGACGGCTTGACACGCATCGTCGTCACGCACTCGCTCGACGAGAGCTTACTCAAACAATATGACAACATCATCACGTTGAAAAACGGCTCAATCGTTGAATCCGGTACATTCGACGAGCTGATCGAGAAAAAAGGCTATTTTTACTCGCTATTTACGATTTCTCAGTAAACAAAAAAAGCAGACTGCGTGCAGTCTGCTTTTTTCGTCACCAAGTCGGTGCATAATATTTCTTCAACGCTTTATTTGCCGAGGATTTTGTTTTTTTGAAGAGTGCATCCAGCGAAAGCGACGAATCAAGCGCCGCCTCGCGCAGATTTTTATACGTTCCCTTTGCAATATCGTCCGAAACCGATCCGAGCGTATGTGCGAAATCGAAATACGGTGTATCCCATATAATCTCGATCATATCGAGGGTGGAGCCGACGCGAACGGTATGATACATTTGATATTGCACGTACACATCACGCATATACGAATACGACGCCGCAGAAAGCGCGCTTATCAGGATGCCCGCGCCCTCTGCATCCGTTGTCGTCGCCGGGACCGCATAAGCAAGCGTGTCCGCGCTCATGTACGAATAATACGAAGTCTGTTCCGTTGAAAGTTTCGGAATCGGGACGACAGTCCAATCAAAATCAACGGACAAAAGCTCCTGCATTGAGGAAAGCGTATCTATGTGCATCACGCTTCCTTTGTTGGCAAACACACTTATGCTGCCGTTTTCGTCGCCGCAAAGCACATTCACAGCCGAAAACAGGCTGCGCGCAACTTCAAGTGCCGCATTTGCCTCGTCTGTAAGCACAACTTCGGGAGCGGTGTTTTTTGCGTTGGAAACGTAAGTGACTCCGCCCGACGCCGCGACCAGATCCACAAGCTCGCCACTCGTGCCGGGATAGGAAACCGCGTCTGCGCTTGCGACAACGATTTCGATCAGCTTATCCCATGTCCATTCGCCGTTTTTTACGAGCGTTTCAATGTCATAATCGGAAATTTGCTTCGGCACGTCAAGTACCTCAACAAACGCATCCAAATTGACAAAAACCGCCGAGATATCGTCGGGGTCGATCGTCGAGGTGCTTATGATGCCGTAGTCGTAATATCCGGCGGAAAGCGCCTTTGACGCAGATAAATTAAAATATTTTTGATCGGAATCGAAGAAAGGCAGCGACCTGAGATTATACAAACACCCGTCTTTGGCGAGCAAAGCCAGCTCGGACGCGCCGACGCAAAGCAGATCAGCGTAATATTCCTCGTTTTTCAATGCGGCTTTTATGTCCGCTCGCATATCGTCAATGGTTGTAAGCTTGTATCTGACCGTGCAGTTCAGCTTTTCGTCAACCATTCTGTTTCGTTCGTAAACCGCCGCGGAATAATCGTTTTCGTCAAGCTCGGACGAATCATCGAAATCGGATGTGAGTATACCTACGTTGTCCGTAGCGGTCGTGTTGATGAAAACGGAAACGCCGCCGAAATCGTAATCCTTCAACGAAGAAAGGCACTCTTTTGCCTCGTCAAGCCCGGTATAAACGTATTCGGACACATCGTTCCTTGTCGTCTCGTCTGGACGTGTGGTGGTTTCAGCATCCGAATCGGGCTCCGCCGTCGTATCAGACTCCGCAAACGTACCTTCGTAGGGGAAAATATTATCAAAATTAACCGTAACAACGGAGCAAGCGGACAAAATCGGCACCGCAAGCACAAGAACAGCCGCAAAAAGAGCCTTTTTCCTCATTTATACCTCCGAGATCAATCCGATTCTGCCGTATAGTTGCCGTCAAGCTTGATCGTCACGATAAAACCGCCTACATTGTTACCTGAAATAGTATATTCCGCGTTTTTCATAACGGGAACATCCGTTGTTTCACCGTCCGACACGGGAACTGTGTAAATAGCATAGGTATCGCCGGAGTCAACCGTATAGTAAAGCGGTTCTGAATAAGAATAGCCTTTAAGGAGCGCGATGTACTCCTCCATGCAGTAGTTTTCGTTCATCATTATTTCCGCATGAGGAATGCCGACATAACGGTAATGCCAATATTCGTACAAAATTCCCGTTATTTCTTCTTTATCGGCGCGGTAACGCTGAATGAAGCCGTACTCCTGACAGTGGTTGGGGAGCCAGTTTCCGTCCTTGTTTTCGCCGGTCGAAACTATATCGAACGCATAGCCCGTATGATGCTCGCTGTGACCGGGGAGCGCAACATACGCATACGCCTGCTCCTCTCCGACGCTTTCTATTCGGCTTTGAAGTATGCCGCTTTGATCATCATAGGTTCTGTAACCGGAATTGATGACCGTTTTCGCATCTCCCGTATCCTCATAATATGCGTCGATCATCTCATTCAGATACGTCAAAACGGATTCCGCGCAGGAAATGCTGATCGTGGAAAGGCCATAAGTCGAGGATTTATCCTCGTTTTGATAAAGCCCGATAATCTTTTCCTCTATGTCGAAATTATATTCGTTTGCACCGTTGACAAGGATAAGGTAACCGCGGCAGACGTCCGCAGTCGAGACGGAAATAACATCGTAAAGCTCGCTGTCGGGCTGTGCTTTCTCCGTATCGGCTGACTGTTCTCCCGTGCTTATTCCGGAAGTATCCGTACTTCCGCTATCTTCCGGCAAATCCGCATACGGATCCGGATCACGGTTGCAGGCAAAATACACGCATAAAATTATGATCGCCGCCAAAAATATTGTCAGGACGAGCATTCCGGACGAAAGCTCCGGCCCGATGGTATCGTTATATCTTGTTACACGTCTTTTTCCCACGATACACCTCCGTAAATTCCGAAAATGTGAGAAAACGCAAAGCGCCTCTCACATTTTCAAAGTCAATATTCAAAATCAGCCTTCAAGACAAGCCTTGCGTGAAAGATTGAGTCTGCCGCGTTCATCAACGCCGAGGAACTTAACAGTCATCATATCGCCAACCTGGCATACGTCTTCAACCTTTTCGGTGCGTTTGTTTTCAAGATCCTTAATATGAACCATACCTTCCTTACCGGGTGCGAATTCAACGAATGCGCCGATCGGGATGATACGAGTTACGCGACCTGTGTAAACTGCGCCTACTTCGGGCTCGAATACGATTCCTTCGATAACCTTCTGTGCAGCGTATGCGGCATCGCGGTTGATCGCGGAAATGTAAATTGTGCCGTCTTCTTCGATGTCGATCTTAGCACCGGTATCGGCAACTATCTTCTGAATTACCTTACCGCCGGATCCGATAACTTCGCGAATCTTGTCAACCTTGATCTTCATTGTGAGCATCTTGGGTGCATATTCGGATACATCTTCTCTGGGTTCGGGAATAGCCTTAAGAAGGATTTCGTCGATGATATAATCGCGCCCCTTATGAGTAACTTCGAGAGCTTCCTTGATGATTTCGGGAGTAAGTCCGTCAATCTTAAGGTCCATCTGGATGGAAGTAATACCCTTATGAGTACCTGCTACCTTAAAGTCCATATCTCCGTAGAAGTCCTCAAGCCCCTGAATGTCGATCATAGTCATCCAACGATCGCCTTCGGTGATAAGTCCGCAGGAAATGCCGGCAACGGGAGCCTTGATCGGAACGCCTGCATCCATAAGTGCAAGTGTGGATCCGCAAACGGAGCCCTGAGATGTGGAGCCGTTGGAAGAAACCACTTCCGAAACGACACGGATTGCATAGGGGAATTCCTCGACGGAGGGAAGAACGGGGATAAGGGAACGCTCTGCGAGCGCGCCGTGACCGATCTCACGTCTGCCGGGCGTACGGGAAGCCTTAGCTTCGCCTGTGGAATAGCCGGGCATATTATAATGGTGCATATAGCGCTTTGTTGTCTGGTCGTCTATACCGTCAAGCTCCTGAGCATCGTCGAGAGAGCCGAGCGTGCAGATAGAGAGGACCTGAGTCTGTCCGCGAGTAAAGAGACCGGAGCCGTGAACTCTCGGAAGAACGGCAACTTCGGAAGCGAGAGGACGAATCTCGTCAAGACGTCTGCCATCAACGCGTTTGCCGTCCTCAAGAAGCCAACGGCGAACGATCTTCTTCTGAATCTTGTAGATGATTTCTTCCATCTGAGTTTCGATTTCGGGATACTGATCGGAGAATTTTTCGATGATAGCGTCCTTGATCGGAACCATTCTTTCGTCTCTTACGTTCTTATCGGGAGTATCGAGCGCGAACATAACATCCTTTTCGCAGAAAGCGAAAACGGAATCAAACATATCGTGATCAAGCTCGCAGGAGGGGTATTCGAACTTAGGCTTGCCGACTTCAGCAATGATATGATTGATGAATTCGAGGAGCTTGCAGTTTTCCTCATGACCGAGCATGATAGCGGTAAACATATTGGAATCGGAAACTTCCTTTGCACCCGCTTCGATCATAACTACCTTGGAAGCGCTTGAAGCAACGGTAAGTTCAAGTGTGCTTTCCTTGCGCTGTGCCTGAGTAGGGTTGATTACCGGAACGCCGTCAACCATACCCACATGGCAACCGGAAATAGGACCGTTCCACGGAATGTCGGAAATGGAGAGTGCGATGGAAGCACCTACCATTGCTGTGATTTCAGGGCTGCAATCGGGATCAACGGACATAACCGTCATAGAAAGAACGATGTCGTTACGAAGATCCTTGGGGAAAAGAGGACGGATAGGACGGTCGATCACACGTGCGGTGAGAACAGCCTTTTCTGAAGGTCTGCCTTCACGACGAAGATATGCGCCGGGAATCTTTCCTGCGGCATAAAGACGTTCTTCGAAGTCTACGGACAGGGGAAGAAAGTCGATGCCGTCACGGGGCTTTTCGGATGCTGTAGCGCAAGCGAGAACTGTTGTTTCGCCATAGGAGATGAGGCAGGAACCGTTTGCAAGACCTGCAACCTTGCCGACCTCTACCTTAAGAGGGCGTCCTGCGTATTCTGTTTCAAATACTCTGTAATTTTCAAACATTGTTGGATTTAACCTCCGTTTTGATTTTTATTTCAACACGGGCAACAACGGGATCAACACTTAAATACAGCCGTGAATTTCACGGGCATATCTAAATGCTGAGCCGAATCGTGTTTCCCGCGGTGTTTACAAGAAACGGGGTTGCCGCGAACGCGGCAACCCGATTTGGTTTCTTTGTCGGAATTACTTTCTGATTCCGAGCTTTTCGATGATCGCGCGGTAACGTTCGATGTCTACCTTCTGGAGGTAGCCGAGAAGGTTACGGCGGTGACCTACCATCTTAAGAAGACCTCTTCTGCTGTGGTGGTCCTTCTTATTTACCTTGAGATGCTCGGTAAGAGAGTTGATTCTCGCGGTGAGGATAGCGATCTGTACTTCGGGGGAACCTGTGTCGCCCTCGTGGATAGCGTATTCCTCGATGATTGCCTGCTTTTCAGCCTTTGTGATCATAGTTTTCACCTCATAAAAAATATTGGCAATCGACTCAGCGCGCGGTGGGTGAAGAAGCTTTATCCGCACACCGTGCCGACAGCAAGGGTAATTATATCACGAAAAATCCGGTTTGTAAATACGAACTTTAAGAAAAAAGCGCGTTCTTTCGCGCCATTTTCCGACTTCATCAAAAATTTACATTTCATTTTTCATCACGGCGTTTCCTTTTGAAGAACGACACAAGTCCGGAAAAAGCGAAAAACACACCAAGGACAACTCGAAGCGCTTCCGAACCGAGCTTTGCCGCCATCAAGGAACCGAAAAACGCACCTGCAACGCCGCCGAGCGAGAGCAAAGCGACGGCAAGAAGCGGCAGCTTGCGTTTTTGCAGATGCAAAAGCAACGCAGACGCGGACGCAAGCAAAAAGAAGCAAAGATTCGTAAATTGAGCCTCATGCTGTGAAACATCCGAGACAAAGGTGAGATATATCAAAAAAAGGCCTCCTCCGCCTACGCCCATACCGGAAAGTGCCGCTGCGAAAAAAGCCGCCAAAACTCCGAGCATCACATCACCCCCAAGCCGGAAAGCACGAGCGACACACCTGCCCAAGTCATCAAAATCGAGAATATCTTTTTCACCCAAAACGTATCAAGCTTGTCAAGCAAAAACGCGCCCGTCACACCACCCGCAAGCGCCGGCAATACGTAATCCGCAACGCTTGTCACGTTCACCTCCGCGCTCCGAATATACATCACGGCAGAGACCGCCGACATTGGCAAAACGGATGCAACCGAAGCGGCAAAAACGTCTCGTTCGTCGAATTTCGTCTTTTTCGTCAGCAAATTAAGCAGTGTGACTATAACTATACCACCGCCGCAGCCTAAAAGTCCGTTCAAAAAACCTGCCGAAATTCCGCACGCAAAAATCAGAGCCGGAACCGCCATTTCACGCTTTTCCACATTCACCTCCGAAATTAAATAACTTATTATTTACAATACCGAACGTTAACTCCCCTTGTATTTTGAATCAAAATCTGTTATTATATACTTTGGATATATATCCTTACACACAAAATGACCCGTAAATCACAATCCGAAAGAAAGGTCTACTTCAATAAAATGTCAGTTAAACGTCAAGACTCAAAAAAAAGGAAGTCGGCTTCAACCAAAGTCACCGACGAAAAAATCGAAACGAAAAACGGCTCGTCCCGAAAATCCGACGAAAAAGCGCCAACGTCGAAAAAAGAAACATCCCCAAAAGAGAAAAAGCAAAAAAGGGAGCGCGATCCTCAGAGCACGATCAATCAGATACTTCCGTTCGTGTTCTTCGTTTGTGCAGTTCTTTCACTGCTCGTTCTCGTCCTCAATTCTGACGGATTTGCCGTCAAATTCACAAAAAGCGTCTTCCTCGGCCTTTTTTCCGCGGCAGCTTTCCTCATCCCCGCAATTTTCGTCCTGCTCGGAACATTCTGGCGCACAGACATAATATCAAACAAGCTCACGCTTAAACTTTGGTGTTCCGGAATCTCGCTTACGTTGGTTTCGATGCTTATGCATATGATACTTTCCGGCGAAAAAATATTCAATCCGATTGATCTTTACAAGCTCGGAAACACATATCACAGCGGTGGCGTGATCGGCGGCTTTTTGGCAACCGTGCTTATAAGCGCCGTCGGCAAAACGATCACATACATCATCATTTTGTCCGCGCTGTTCATTTCCGTCCTGCTCTTGTTCGGCCTCACTCCGCGCTCCGTTTACGTTTTCATCGCGTACCGCATAAAAGTCAAACGTGACAAAAAGCGCAAAGAAAAGGAAGCTCAGGAGATGCTTACCGACCCCACACAACCGGTAACGCCTATGCAGTCTCCCGTCGCAGTACAGGAAAAGCCTGCCCCAAAAAGCTCTTTATTCAAGCGTTCTCGCAAAAAAAATTTTGATCCCGACGTTGACATTTCCGATGACAACAAGACGGAGCCCGAAGAAGACGACAAAGCCGAACCCGATCAGGACGTCATAGACAAAAAAATCTTCGACGAAGTTATGAAGCGCACACGCGAACGCTACGGCGACCAGAACTTCGCATACGGCACAGGCGAAATCGAAGAAGAAAAAGCGGAGCTTTCATACGGAACCGCAACCACGATCGCAGAGTCGAAAAGATCTGACGATCACCCCGCAAAAACCGCGATATCGCCTGTTTCGTCTGTCTCGGACGGCGGCGAGATAGACCTTTCGAAAATTTTCGTCGATCCCGAAAAAATCGAACATCTTGCGGCGGCGCAAGCCGAAGCGATCGAAAACGGCGAACACACCGTGATCGAGGCGGAACGTGACATCGTTTCCGACCCGACCGAAGATCAGCTCATACCGGAAGCGGAAGCCCCCATCGTCGAAGAACCCGTACCCGTGTACGAATTTCCGCCGACCGCTATCCTTTCTCCCCCCGAAAAACGCTCCGCAGCAGACATCGCAGAGCTAAAGGAAAATTCGCAAAAATTGGTTGACACTCTCCGTAGCTTTAACGTTAAGGCGCGAGTTGCGGATGTCTCCTTCGGCCCGACAATAACACGTTACGAGCTTTCACCCGAAGCCGGCACACGAGTTCGTTCGATCTCTAACTTAACCGAGGATATCGCACTCGGACTTGCAGTTCCGAACGTGCGAATCGAAGCGCCGATCCCCGGCAAAGCCGCTGTCGGAATCGAAGTTCCGAATAAAAAGCGCGAAAATGTATATCTTCGCGCGCTTATAGAAAACGATCAGTTCAAGTCATCCGGCAGCAGACTCACCGCCGCGCTCGGATCCGACGTTGCCGGTGCTCCCGTTTACTGTGACATCGCAAAAATGCCTCATTTGCTCGTTTCCGGCGCAACCGGTATGGGTAAATCCGTTTGCATTAACAGCATTATCGTAAGTTTACTCTACAAATCCACTCCGCAAGAGATACGTCTGCTCATGATCGACCCGAAAAAGGTCGAGCTTAACATCTACAACGGAATTCCGCATCTTCACGTGCCCGTTGTGTCAGACGCAAAAAAAGCCGCCGGCACGCTTGCTTGGGCGGTCACCGAGATGGAACGCCGATACGAGCTTATCGAAAACGTCGGTGTCCGCAACATTCAAAATTATAACGAGATCACATACAACGATCCCGAAAAAGAATTCATGCCTCAGATGGTCATCATCATCGACGAGCTTGCCGATCTCATGATGACTGCTCCCGACGACGTCGAAACCTCCATCTGCCGTATCGCTCAGATGGGACGTGCAGCCGGAATCCACTTAATAATCGGTACACAGCGCCCATCCGTTGATGTCATCACAGGTCTTATCAAGGCAAACATTCCCTCTCGAATCGCATTCAAAATGGCATCTCAAGTGGACAGCCGCACCGTAATCGACATTGCCGGAGCCGAAAAACTGCTCGGTCGAGGCGATATGCTCTACGCGCCCGTCGGAGTAATGAAGCCGCAAAGAGTTCAGGGGGCTTTCGTCAGTGAAGCCGAAGTGCAGAAAGTCGTCGATTTCATCAAGGGAATATTCCCCATGCCGCAATACGACGAAGCCGCGATAAACGGCATCGAAGAAGCCGCCGCGAAGTGCGGTCAAAAGAAGGGACGCGGTTCATCCGGCGACGCTTCGGACGGTCCCGTTGCAACGGATGATCCCATGCTGAAGCAAGCGCTTGAGCTTGCCGTTGAATCCGGAAAGATCTCAACGTCGCTGATTCAGAGACGTCTTTCTCTCGGATACGGTCGCGCCGCAAAGCTCATCGACACGATGGAAGCTCGCGGTTACGTCAGTGCACCCGACGGTCAGCGTCCGCGTGATGTTCTCATAACACGCCAGCAATATCAGGAACTCGTTTTGCAAAACGAGTTCGATTGATAAACACTTTATTCTAAGGAGATTTTTATGTCAGCCGAGTATAAATATTGCCCGAAATGCCATATAATCAACTCGCCCTCGGCGGAGCGCTGTGAATGCGGTCACTGCTTCGCAACAGACGGAGCAGCTCTTTCGGAAGCGGAGTTGAACGCAATAATAAAAAAGGAAAAAGGACGCCGCCGTATACTTTCCGCCGCAGTTTACGCTTTCATTGCCGTATTTATGCTTTTTGCCGTAAAATACGGATTCAAGGTGGTTTTGATCGCGTTCGCGTCAGCGGCAATTCTTCTTGTGCTCGTCTGCATAGCGTACAGAATCAAAAGCCGTTACGACAGAAAAAGGCTCGGTAACTGACGTATGGGATATTTGATCGCAATAGACGGACTTGACGGTTCCGGCAAAAAAACACAAAGCGACCGCCTTGCGGAGCATCTTCGAGCAAATGGAATCAAGGTTCGTGAGCTCGATTTTCCGATGTACGACAGCGACAGCTCTTATTTTGTAAAAATGTATTTGAACGGTGAGCTGGGCAGTGATCCTTCGGAAACAAATGCCTTTGCCGCGTCGATGTTTTTCGCCGCGGACAGATACGTTTCCTTCCGTCGCGACTGGAAAAATGACTATCTCGACCCCGACACCGTCATCATCGCAAACAGATACACGACCGCAAACGCAATTCATCAGCTTTCCAAGCTCCCCGAAGCCGAATGGGACGATTTTATCGGTTGGCTTTCGGATTTTGAATTTTCGCGTCTCGGTCTGCCCTCCCCCGATCTCGTGCTTTTCCTGGAGCTTCCGCCCGAAGTTTCGCTTTCAATGGTTGAAAGTCGCTCAAACGAAACGGGCAGGGCAAAGGACATCCACGAGCTTGACCCCAATCATATGAAAAAAAGCTATCGTGCAGGGCTTTACGCCTCCGAAAAACTCGGATGGCACCGCATATCATGCGCCGACGGCTCCGGCAAAGCAATGCGAAGCCGTGACGATATTTTCGGAGACGTTATTTCCGAAGTTCAAAAACTTTTATAAACAAATTCACGCGCTCGCGGCGCAAAATCCCATGGAGGTTTTATGGTATATTTATTTCTCGCGAACGGATTTGAAGAAACCGAGGCAATCGCGCCTCTCGATCTTTTGAGACGTGCGGGCGTCGAGGTAAAGACTGTTGCTGTCGGCACGCAAAAAGGCGAGCTTTCCGTAACCGGATCACATTCGATCACGCTTGTTGCCGATATGCACGAAACGGAGCTTTCCCCTTCGGAAGTAATCGACGGCGTTATCTTCCCCGGAGGACTCCCCGGAGCAGACAATCTTTATGCGTCCGAATATGTCGCCTCCGCACTTGAAGCCGCACATAAAAAAGGCGCCGTTATCGGTGCGATCTGTGCCGCTCCGTACATTTTGGGCAAACGCGGCTACCTCAACGGCAAACGCGCAGTCTGCTTTCCCGGCTACGAGGACAAGCTTGTCGGCGCAACAGTTACAGACGCTCCCGCCGTAATCGACGGAAATATAATAACCGGCAAAGCAATGGGCGCGGCAATCCCATTCGGACTTGCTCTCGTTGAAGCGCTTTGCGGAAAGGAGACTGCGGACAAAATTGCGTCCGCAATACATTCAAAATGAGTTATATGAAAAATCAAAAAGCGGAAATACGCGAAAAAATACACGAAAAACGAAAAAACGTCTCCACCGAAAAAATCCGCGAAATGAGCGATTCCATTTGCAAGCGTGCGTCGGCGCTTTCCGGTTTCAGACTTGCGGAGACGGTCCTGCTTTACGCGCCGAAGGAAATTGAGGTCGATGTGCTTCCACTGGCGAAACTCGCGCTTTCCGAGGGCAAAAAGGTTGCCTTCCCCAAGTGCCATCGCTCGCCCGAAGGCTATTCGTATATGACCTACCATCTCGTCTCAAGTCTCGACGAGCTTTCGCCCGGCGCGTTCGGCATACTCGAACCCTCAGAGGATGCACCGGTATATGACATCAAATCGGATCCGCATCCATCAATTGCGTTTGCGCCTGCGCTCGCGTTTGACAAGCACGGCTACCGCCTCGGATACGGCGGCGGCTACTACGACAGGTACTTCAACACCTACAACGGCTCAGTCATCGGTGTCATTTTCTCGGATTTCATCGTTCCGTCGCTTCCTCACGGAAGATACGATATAAAAGCAAGTCTTATGATCACCGAAAAAGGAGTGAAAGTCGCACTTGAAGACTAAGGGCATAAACGCGGCGCCTTTGCTCGTCGCGGTTATATATATTTTGCTTTTGATTTCAGGCATATGGTCTCCGTCCGCGACGGACGAAAACCCATATCTGTCCGTAATCGTAATCGAACTGCTTACTTTTGTCCTGCCGGCGCTGTTCTTTTTGCGTTTGCGAGGCCACAAATACGCAAATCGCGCTCGCGTGCGCTTTTTTGAGCCGGGCGCCGTGCCGTTCATCATAACGGCAGCCGTCGTGCTGATGCTCACATCATGCGTAATAAAGCTTGCGATATATTCGATTTTCGACTATTCTGTTGACGTGACAGACACCTATGTAACATACGTTTCTTCATCCGCAACCGGCTCCGAACTGATCTTTTCCGCGCTCGCATTTGCCGTTTTCCCTGCGATAACGGAGGAGCTTGTGTTCCGCGGAATAGTCCTTACCGAATACGAGGAATGCGGCACGGTAAGCGCCGTACTCATCAGCTCGCTTCTCTTTGCGATGTTGCATTTTGATCTTAAGCTCTTCCCCGTATACTTCATTTCGGGCGTGCTTTTGGCGCTTTCGGCATACGTTTGCCGTTCCGTGTTTGCACCGGTAATAATTCATACACTGAACAATATTTTCAGCCTGTTTTTCGAAAGCTACATTTGGAACAGCATACTTCAGCCCAGAAACATCGTAATATTCTCGTTCGTCGCAACGTCACTTCTTTTAATTGCGCTGATGCTTCTTTTCGGAGAAGCAAGCAGGCTTTACAGATCCTACGGCAATTTCGGCGCGGACAGCTCCTACAGATTGAAAAAAAAGGAGCGTACCCCCGTTACATCGGCGCTTATTTCCGTCCCGTTTGCCGTCTGCGTACTGATATTCGTTTTTTCAATCCTGATCTGATATAAATCTCCCGAAAGGAGACCCATAATAATGAACAACACTCCCGAAAAAAACACCGTCGAAACCGCCGCAAACGGAGCCGAAAAGAAGTCTGTCGGTAAAAAGCAGGCGTTTTTGAACGGATTTCGCAAAAAAGACGTACTCGTAAAGGACAAAGACGAGTCCGACGAGTCCGTGGAAACCGAAGAAACCAACGAGGAGAAAAAGAAAAAGCATCCGGAATCTCCCGCAAAGCGCGCCATCACAGGTTCGATCATCGGTCTTATCAAATGCGTTGTGTACATTTTCTTTGTTATAGCAGCGGGGATCTGCATTGCCATATTCGCCGTTATACCTATCGCAAACGATGTGTTCGCATTTAGCAAGGAAGATGTCATCGTTGAGATAACTGTGCCGGAACTTGCCACGATCAACGACATAAGCGAGTTGCTTTACGAAAACGGTCTGATTTCATATCCGGACATCTTCCGTATATACGCCTCCATAAGCGGCGACGACGGCGAATTCTTAGCCGGAGATTACACGCTTTCGTCAACACTAAATTATGACGATCTGCTTGCGGCTTTCAAGCCCGGCTACGTGCGCGAGATTATTTCAATAACCTTCCCCGAAGGCATCTCGACGGACGAAATCATCGATCTTTTCGTTGAAAACGGCATCGGCACGAAGGAAGGCTTCGTCTCGGCGATCAACGAATACAACTGGAGCGAGGATTACAGCTTTTGGTTCGTGGATGAGCTTATGGAAAACGGCTATTCGTCCGACCGTTTCTACCGTCTGGACGGTTATCTTTACCCCGACACATATTATTTCTACACGGATTCAACCGAGGTTGCCGCAATCGCAAAAATGCTCTCAAACTTCGAGTCAAAATTTCCCGAAACGTACCGCGACGTTGCAAAATCTCTCGGCTACACAGTTGACGAGATCATAACGCTCGCATCCATCATCGAAAGCGAAGCCGGCTACCTGTCGGAATATTCGCTTGTTTCGTCCGTTTTCCATAACAGACTGAACAACAAAGCATATTACCCCTACCTCGACTCCGACGCGACCATCGTATACGCGATTCTGCACAACACGGGCGAACGCCCCGAAACACTCACGGAAACGACCTACGATTCACCGTATAACACCTATCTGAACAGAGGTCTCCCTCCCGGTCCGATCTCAAATCCCGGCTATAACGCAATCACCTATGCGCTCTATCCCAAAGTCACGGATTATTTCTATTTTGTTGCAAACAATGACGGCTATTCCGTATTCTCCAAGACCATGGCGGAGCATCAGCAGGCGATCACGGACGTTTTGAACGGAACTGCAATCTCGACAATCTTCCAAGGCGTAAGCGACGACGATGAATGATATAAAAAGCACACAGCAAACGATAGGTGGTCAAAAAACAGTTATCTAAATGTCAGCAGAACTGCCCGGACGAAAAATGTTCGGGCAGTTCTTATGTAAACGGTAGAATTTTTCGCATTTCTCTGATATAATTTATTCAGTAAAAGAATGAGAAAAATCCGAATTTGACAAAGGAGTGTGATTGTATGTACGAATACAAAGTGGAAACATATAAAGTGAAAGAAGCAGAAAATGAGATGAATGCAATGGCAAAGCAAGGGTGGAGAGTTGTAGCTGTAACACATTGTCCTGCTGCTACATGGACGAAAGATACAGTAGTTGTAACTTTTGAAAGAAATAAAGGATAATCCCAATCTGTTGGGCTGTTGAAACCCCTTTAGGAACTAAAGGGCGCACTTCTATACTCTCTAATCGAGAGTAGTGCGTC
>CAYWAD010000013.1:0-26137 GCA_964456045.1 uncultured Lachnospiraceae bacterium | reverse complement strand
ATGATTTTGTTTCAGAACAAACTAAAACTGTTTATATTTTGACGGCCTATTACAAACCGTTGAGGATCAGACGAAAAGAAGAAAGTTTTGAAACAATAAATGGCACATTGAATTTAGGCATGGATATTTTGAATTCTCTTATAAGCTGTCGTGACAAAGGGATTTATCACCTAGATATTCAACCCAAAAACATTTATTTTGATAAATTAAATAAAGCTGTTCTCGGTGATTTTGGTAATGCAGTTTTTGAATCCGAACTGAGGGGCTTAAAACCCAAGAGAGGTACATTGGCATTTATGGCGCCTGAAGTGTATCATGAAGGTATTTACGGGCAGGCATCTGAAATCTATTCGCTTGGTATAGTGTTGTATTCGCTGTTAAATGAAGCTTTACTTCCCTTTACAAACGAAAACACACCCGAAATAGCAATTAAAATGAGATTAAGTGGTGAAAAGCTACCATCTCCATGTAATTGCAATGGTGAACTATGGGATTGCATCAACAAAATGTGTGCATACAATGTTGATGAAAGGTTTGACGCCTATGAAGATGCATTAAGTGTTTTGGAGGAAATTAAATAGTTACAGAATATTGATACAGCTTATGAAATCTGTGTAATGTTAAGTTTTATGTGTTGCGGGCGAAGAGGCAATTGTGCAAAAGCTGTGATGAGAGCGCATTTCTCTCGACGAAAAGAAAATAGAATTGTTTTTGTGTTTTCATTTTTTATCCCAATGTGTTTGTCTTTGATGGGGTTCAAGCTTCTATGGAAGGACTGTTACACCCGTAAAGGCAAAAAGAATCGTATCGCAATAGCGACTAATTTATTATTTAAAGGCAGAATGGCACTTGCAATCTAACGACCATTCTGCCGTTATTTGTAGATTTCTGAAACAAATTGTAAAATACTTGGCATAGGTCTTGACAAGTTCGCAGTTGCGAAGTATAACGATGATGTCTAATTATATATTGAAAGTTTGTTTTTATGTGTCTGATTTTCTTAATGCTCTCGGTTGCAAGTTTAATAGTGGTAGGTCTTCTTTCTTTTGGAACATAAAGACGGTAAAGTAGGAACGAATTTAATAGGAGAAAAAGTAATGAACGAAATTAAAACCAGTGCACTTCTCGCACAACTAATCGAGACTTCTAAAGGTATTGGAGACAAGAGAAATCCTCCTTTCACGGCAGAAAGGTTTTTTGTTGCGATTATTGATAAAATAAGTTCCGGTGATAACGAGAAGGATAATGACGAATTGCTGACCGCCGGCGAACTCGTAAAGAAGCTTGTAGGTGACTTGAATGCTGCTAAAGAGTCTTTGATGGCTTACATTTGCCAGGAAAAAAGCACGTCATTCTTGGATGATTTATACATGAAGAAAAAACTTCAGGAGGCATCCTGGCTTGCCTCTGAGGCTAATGCTTCGGAAGTGGATGCTGTTGCACTTGCATTGTGCATTATACAAGATCCGAGTCAGGCAATAAAGGCTGCTTTGAAAGCAGACGCGACTAAAGAAGAGGCAGAAACCGATTCAAATGATGTTTCAGACGAGGGCCTGACGGCGGCTCTTGAGGCTAAGTTTGATGAACTATTTGGGAAAATTGATAGCGATACCGATGAAGACAAAAATAATCCTGACGACTCTCAAGAAACAAAAGCGGCATCGTCCGTAGAAAAAAAGGCTGCTCCGAAATCGGTTAAAGCCGACATGTCTTCTCTTGTTGCTGATGTTAAACGTATCACATCTGAGTTGCAGAACTCTGTCTATGGTCAGGATAATGCAATCAATATGTTCGTTACCGGCTATTTCCAGGCAAGTATGCTTTCTATGATCGACAAGTCGAGAAAGCGCCCTCGCGCCATGTTTTTGTTTGCAGGCCCTCCCGGTGTGGGTAAGACGTTCTTGGCGGAAAAAGCTGCTGAGGCCCTCAAGTTGCCCTTTATGCGCTTCGATATGAGCGAGTATTCTGACAAGGAAGCAAATATTGAGTTTTGTGGCTCAGATAAAGTATATAAGAACGGTAAAGCCGGTAATGTAACAAGCTTTGTTGCAGACAACCCCAAGTGCGTGCTGTTGTTTGATGAAATTGAAAAGGCCAATATCTGTGTTATCCATCTTTTTCTTCAGATGTTGGACGCTGGTAGATTGCGTGATAATTACACTGACAAAGAGGTATCGTTCTCTGATGCAATCATAATTCTCACAACTAATGCGGGAAAGCAACTGTACGAAGAAAGTGAAAGTGGCGATTTCTCTGCTGTTTCTCGAAAGGTAATTGTAAAAGCACTTCAGAAGGATATCAATCCCGAAACGGGAGCTCCTTTCTTCCCGGGTGCGATTTGTTCACGCTTTGCTTCCGGTAATGTGGTTATGTTTAACCATATTGGAGCACATAATCTTCGCTCAATTGCAAAAAAAGAGATCGAAAGACACGCATCCAATCTTGAAAAGGAAACCGGTATCAGCCTTCAGATAGATGAACGTGTTTATACAGCTTTGTTGTTTTCTGAAGGAAGTTCTGCCGATGCCAGAACTATCAGAGGCAGGGCAGAAACCTTTTTTAACGATGAACTTTACGAGTTGTTGAGACTGATCGCTTCCGATAAAGTTAAGACAAGCATCGACAATATTGAGAAGATCCGGATCAGCATTGATCTGAGCCACGCAAGCATCGATATTTCCGAGCTTTTTGCCTCTGAGGATAAGACAAAAGTTCTTGTTTTTGCAGACGAAGAAACTATTTCTTTTTGCACGGATAAAGCTCCGAGCATTGAATTTGTCGGAGCTCAAGATGTGAAGACTGCGATCAAAGCCATTAAATCGCAAGATATCGGTTTTGTTTTGCTGGATATGAAGTGTGATGCCCGGACAGCATCTTTGGCATACTTAAACATTGAGGATGTTGAGTCGCCTGCACGTGATTTCTTTAAGTTCCTCAGAGAGCAAAGAAAAGACCTTCCCGTTTACCTGATTGAAGAACGTGGTGCCATCTTGACAGAAGAAGAAAGAATCTCTTTTATGAGACAAGGTGTTCGCGGAGTGCTGCGTGTTACTCGCGGAAAAGATTCTTTTGCTACTCAGCTTGGTACAATTGCATTAAACTTGCATCAGCAGGCAAGTATGGTTAAGCTTGCAAGGGAAAACAAACTTATTTCCTTTGAAACAGCTCAGACGATCTCTAAAAACGGCAAGAATGCAGAAATCAAACTTTTTGATTTTATGAAGAGCGTTGCTGTCGATTCGGAAGACGCAAAGAATGTTCTCAGCTCTGTATCAATGCCCAACGTGCATTTTGAAGATGTGATCGGTGCCGGTGATGCTAAGAAAGAGCTTACATATTTCGTAGAATATCTCAAAAATCCGAATAAGTACATGGGAACCGGAGTGAAGGCTCCCAAGGGAGTTATTCTTTACGGCCCTCCCGGTACCGGTAAGACTATGCTTGCTAAGGCTATGGCGTGCGAGGCGGGCGTGACCTTCATTGCAGCCGAGGGCAATCAATTCCTCAAAAAATTTGTTGGTGAAGGTTCTGAAAAGGTACACGAGCTCTTCAAGACCGCGCGTAAATATGCACCGTCTATCCTCTTTATCGATGAGATCGATGCGATCGCCAAGGAACGTAGGGGCGGTGCATATGCCGGCTCGAACGGAGAAGAGACCCTGACCGCATTCCTTACCGAAATGGATGGTTTTGTAAATGATCCATCCAGACCGGTTTTTGTCCTTGCCGCGACGAATTTCGATGTAGAACCCGGAGGAGCTAAGAGTCTTGATCCCGCGCTTATGCGTCGCTTCGATAGAAGAGTGTGTATTGATCTGCCGAACAAAGATGATAGAATCAGATTCTTGAAAATGAAGATCGAAAAGAACCACGCATTGGATATTTCGGAGTGGCAGATCGAAAATATTTCGATGAGATCGACTGGGATGAGCCTGGCGGGACTCGATTCCGTTGTTGAGCTCGCGTTGCGCTCCGCAATTCGCGAGAACAGCACCGTGGTGACCGATTCGATCTTGGAAGAAGCATTCGAGACCTTTAATGGCGGTGAAGTGAAAAAATGGGATGTGTCGCAACTTGAACGTGTTGCAAGGCACGAAGCCGGACACGCCCTCCTTTGTTGGCTTAGCGGAGAGACGCCCTCATATCTTACTATTGTTGCACGTGGTAATCATGGTGGCTACATGCAACATGCAAAGCAAGAAGGAAAAGCTATCTATACCAAGGACGAGTTGCTCTCTCATATAAGAACAGCTCTTGGAGGGAGAGCGGCGGAGATCGTCTATTACGGTGAGCGCGATGGTATTTCCACCGGTGCAAGCGGTGATCTTGAATCTGCCACAAACGTCGCACGGCAGATAGTTTGTACATACGGTATGGATGATGAATTCGGCCTTGCGGTCTTAAATGCCACGTCCATGTCCGATGAAGCTCGAGCATCTGTGAATCGCATCCTCAGGGGACAAATGGATGAAGCGATCAGACTCATTTCCGAAAACAAGGATAAGATCGATTCCTTGGTAGAAGAACTGATGGCAAAGAATCATTTGAACGGTGCGGAGATCGAACATGCTATTACAAAGGAAGCAGGCGCTGAAGTGTATAGGCTTTCAAAAGCCTAAAGATTAGGGAATAATGTGAAGGAAGTTATGTTATGAAGACAATACTGTTAATAGTGTTTGAAGTTGTTTCTCTTGTGGTTGGTCTCTCTTTTCTGGTGCGTGCTTTATATGTTTATAAAAATGAAAAAAAGGCAAAACGTATTTTGTCGGCAATTCAAGTATATACTATAGGGGCTTTTGCATCTGTATTGGCGGTGTTTATCCCGATATACTACACCAGCTATGACTTTGGGGATGCATATGGCGTTCTTAGACCGCTTTTAATTGCAATTCATAATTCTCTTCGAATCTTTATTCTTGACGGAGATTTTGATATTATCGTTAATTCATTAAGCGATCAAAATGTTGCTTTAAGAGTTTGCTTCTCGTTATATTCAGCATTCTTGTATGTGATTGCACCGGTATTGACATTCAGTAACGTACTCTCCTTGTTTAAGAATTTGAAGGACGAAATTCGTTACAAGTTGATTGGTCAAAAAAATCTCTACATCATGTCTGAACTTAATGATAAATCGATTGCATTGGCGAGAAGTATTTACAATTGCAAGAAAAATGTTGTTGTAGTATTTACTGACGTGTTTGAACAAAACGAAGAAGACGATTATGAACTTTTGACTCAGGCACGCGACATCGATGCCATCTGTCTCAAGAAGGATGTTTCTCACTTGGATATTGCCTCTAAGAAGGGCGATGTGGAAATATTCTTGATAGGAAATGATGAGTCGGAGAACGTCAGTCAAGCTGTGGCGATCACGACTGAATTAAACAAAAAGAATTCCAAGCACAATGTTAAAGTATTCGTTTTCTCAACAAAGCCAAGTGCGGCGTATATTATAGATTCAATTAAGTATGACAATCTTCTACAACACGCCGCCGAACACGGCTATGATAAAAACTGCTTTAAACTGCGCAGGATAGATGAGAGACAACAACTGATTTGGAATACCATTCCCAGAATGAATCTGTTTGATATCGCAAATCGTAACGATAAAACCCTATCGATCCTTATTGTTGGATTGGGCAGTTATGGAATGGAATTATTTAAGATGCTTTTGTGGTATTGTCAGTTTGAAGGGTACAAACTTCAGATCAATATTGTTGACAAAAGCGGGAAATGTGCAGAAGAAAATGGTTATATCGAATCACTCATCAAAAGAGACTGCCCCGATCTGCTGAAAACGAACGGGAGCAATTCTATAGGCGATGCCCATTATGATATTAAGATCTTTTCTGGCATTGATGCACAAACTGCCGATATTGATGAACTATTGCTTTCGGGAGGGAACGCTTCGGATAAGATTTCAATAGCAAATCGTCTAAAAGCCACTAACTTGGCATTTGTTTCGCTTGGAGATGATGATATCAATATTGAAGTGTCTATACATCTGAGAAGTTTGTTTGACCGTATCAATGGTGTCAAAGCCAAAAAAAGCATTGATTGGAAAGACGAAACCGTCGATATATACTCGGTCGTTTATGATGATCAAAAGTCAAGCATACTATATAATGCGGATACTGATAACTTAAAGTCTTATACTCTGCTGAATCACAAAGATGTTCCATACCATATTCATTTTATTGGCAGTATGTCGTCACAATTTGGGTATCAAAACATCTATGATGACGTGCTGGAGGAGTGTGCATACGAACACCATAGAGGATGGGTGGATATCGAAGAAAGAATATACAATGAGTGGTTAGAGGCAAATGATAAGGATAATCTGGAAAATCACGAATGGTATTACAGCGGAGAAAAAACCGCAGAAGCTGCGGCGTTGGCAAGAAAAAAATATGAGCAGTATGAATATTACAGATTTTCGTCAATATCCAAAGAATTGTACCAACGTGAAATAAGAAATAATTTTGTGCTTTCATCTCAAACTACATGCTTTGAAACACCGAAGAAACAGACGTGCAAATGCGAAAATTGCATAAGAAGAAAGAGAAATGAGCATATGCGGTGGAACGCATATACTAGAGTGATAGGATATGCTTACAATAATGGTGTTAGAGCAGACAGAGCGTTGTTGCATGATAATCTGTGTGAGTGGGATCGGTTGTCCGAACTTGACAGACAAAAGGATTAGCTATCCCCATACAACAATATTAAAAAGGCGTTAATACGTATGTACAAACCAAAGCCAATTGATACAAGCAAAATTGAATTACCAGAAGAACTTCTCGAGCTCACCGAAAAAATCGCCGAGAATGTTCACGAGAACTGGTCGGCAGGTCGTATGTCCGAGGTGTGGACTTACGGCGAGAAGCGAGATGACGCGAAAAAGACAAACCCCTGCCTTGTGCCCTATTCGGAGCTTGCCGATAGCGAAAAAGAATACGATCGTAACACGGCACTCGAGACACTGAAACTGATCGTGGCACTTGGCTACGAGATCAAAAAAAGAGACAATCGATGATATGAAAAAGCGTATATTTATCGGTTCGTCGATAGAGTCAAAGGAACTCGCAGGTATGCTCCATGATGCCCTAAAAGACGATTTTGAATGTGTGCTTTGGTACGAAAATTTCTTCTCTTTGGGAAGGCATTATTATACCGACCTCGTTCAAAAGATTATCACTTTCGATTACGCAATAAGATGATCTTGTTAAAAGATTGTCCAATAAGAACGAGAAAATCTCTCCACGTGACAAAGTCTATCTCGAGTACGGACTGTTTTCGGGTGTTTTGTCTCCTGGTAAGGTGCTTTTATTGTTGCACGAAAGATGCGTTGCCGCAAGTGACTTATTGGGAATGTCTATACTGCAATATAAAGATCTCGATGCAACAGTCGTAAGTGCTCGTCGGTGGATCGATGATATGCAATGCCGCACACAAGGTGTCGGATCGTTGTCTCGTAAAGATATCGGGCTGATGCCGACGGTCGGAATTACGGTCGGTTATTTCTATAACTTTCTAAAACCATTCGCACATAAGCTTTTTGAATCGAGCACCGGCTCAGACCCGAAGCTTACCGTCTTGATACCGAACTTTGTTTGGGACAATGGCGATATCTATAAGACAGTTCTAATGAAAAGACTTCATCTAAGGGAAAGCATAGTCTGTAATTACAGAATACTTGAGACCGACTTCGAAAACGGCAAGCGAAAAATGTATGATATCCCGAGCACGATATTGGCACTGTATAAAACAGTTAACTACGTGTTTGAATTGCCCGAGGGTGACAATGACGATACGCTCTGCGCAAAAATGCGTGCGCTTAACGATTTTTACAGCAATTTGCATATTCTCGTTTCGGGGGACTACATCGTCAAAAAAATAGTGTATATAGATCGACTTGAAGAATGAAGCAAACGACTTAATGGATATTGAATTATTTGAAAATTGTTGATCAATTGATATGTTCAGAGATGTTGCTGAAAAAGGAAGCAATGATTGCGATATCGCAAATTTACGATGAATAAAGGCCGCATGTTTTAGTTGGGAGTGGATTTATGAGAAAATATGTTTATTTATTCGAATTAGATTCGGTTAGAAAGACTGATGCCGAAATTATTGCCGGACAGCGTGCACTATACGATGAAATTGTTAAGAATGGCAATATGGTGGTATTAACATATAACCAATTAATTGATTCGAGGGCTTTTTTTAGTCTTTTAGATAACAAGGAATATTTTGAAAGCATACTTAAGCTTTTTGAAAAAGGGTACATTCGTATATCACAATTTGGAACAACAAGATCGATTGCTCAGCACTTGTTGAATACGATTGATTCCGAAGAAAACAACCACTTATTCTCCGCCTTACCAATAAAGCGTTCACAGAAACGATTGGTAGAATTGATTAAGCGTAGTGTTATGTATTCGGATCTATCTGAGATAAACGGATACATTCAACGGATGGGTCGCACGGATGACGAATTGAAAGACCTTTTTGTTGAGGTTGATACAATTTATACTGATGGCATCAAGGAATTAGTTGAGAGACCATCTCAATTAACAATCTTAGATATGAATAGTGTATTGGAAAACCTATATTGGCAATTAAGGATGCTTTTGAGGTTAAGCATTATTCATGATATTTATATTTATCCTAGGGAACCGTCGGAATATTCCGATTACAAACTCAAAAATTATTTAAATTATGTCAGTGCCATTTCGCTCGAACAGGATAAGAGTGTGCTTTGGAACGATGCTATCATTGTTTTGAAACAGCTAAAATGTTGGGGCTCAAATAATAGATCAATGTATTTTCGAGAGCTCAAGGAATTGTCAGAAGAAAGTGTGAGCAGACAAGTTTTGCAATATGCCGAGGCAATTGTAAGTACTTGTACTAATTATGCCTATGAAATGAGTGTTTGTAATATTTCTAAGCACTATAATGCAGAGGATATAGGAAAAAAACCATCTATCGATTCTAGCTTTTTTAAAGATTTTTGGGCACGATTGGAGCAACATTGGAATTCTGGAAGTGATGCAGAAAGCAGGTTTCTGCAAGGAGAGACTAATGAGTTTATTGAGTTTGCCGATATAGCAAAAATTCCATGTTTCGAAGAAGCGGCACGTGTGGTTCCTAAGGTGGAAAACGACGAAAGTTGTGAAATGCTTCATAGGTATGAATTCAATCTAAAGACACAGCGACGTGCACATAAATTATCATTACTCAAGAAAATACCAGGTCAAGTCGGATCGCTGCTATTTGTTTGCGTTCTTACGATGCTACTTAATGTTCTTTTTGAAGTGATTCACAATCTGTATGTTGGAGAGTTTTCTTCTTTGATTTCATGGGCGTCTTTTCTTGGTTTTGGGATTGAAACGATTATGTTCTTTGTGATTGGTGAGCTGGTTACGACTATCATCTCTAACAGATTCCCGAAGTTTTTATCGCTTACAGAAGCTTGCCAAGGGCTAGTTCGTGTTTTAAAAGATGCGTGCCACTTGCTTTTTAGTAAAGCAAATACACATGTTTCTGAATGTGCGGTGGAGAACACGGAAGAGAGAAGTAAAAGCACGCCTATAGATTTTTCGGAGTCTGCTGAACTCAAGAGATACACTAATTTTTACAAGAGTAACCCTGTTTTGGTAGCACACTCATCGGAATATCCTATTGCAGATGTGACTGATAGGGAAGTTCTAAAAGCAATTGTAAGAAATCAGGAATTATATAAGCGAAAATATGGAATAGTTTATAATAGCGCATTTAATACGATGATTGTTGATCCAATCAAGAATGATAGGAATTTTTTCTCATATGAGCGTATCGTGCCATCTGCTTTAAAAAATGGTGTTGTCTTATTTACTGTGTGTAAAGGGAAGTATGTTTTGTTGCGTCAGTTTCGGCATGCAATTCGAAAAGAGCAACTATGCTGTCCAAGAGGTTTTGGTGAGCCAGGCATAAGTACAATAGATAATGCGAAAAAGGAGCTGCGTGAAGAATTGAATGCGGTTGTTATTGAGGAGCCTATTGAACTAGGTGTTATCACAGCAGATAGTGGCTTGTCCAGTGGAAGTGCGACAGTGCTTTTGATGAAAATTGAGGAGTATAGTGCTCGAGGTGAAGAGGGCATTCGTGAAATTGTTTCGATTACCCCAGAGGAAATGCAACAAATGGTCAAGAGCGGAGAGATTGATGACGGCTATACATTAGCAGCTTTGACATTATATTCAATATATACTTCATCCAAGTGAACAGTATCAGAATTTGCAAAAAAACTCTGTACTTCAGTTTTATATTTAAGAGTAGTGAAACTAAATAAAAAGGAGCAATATGTTACTCATTTTATATGGCACGATAGCAGAGATGGGGCTTAAATGCCGCAGGCATTTAGAGCAAAAAGGATTCCGACTTGTTGAAAAGTATAACTGCGCAACAAAACCCATGTTAACATCCAAGTATGGAGCTCGGAATTACGTTTCCGAGGAAGTGTTCATTGATAATACCGATTCATTGTTTCGCTATGAGGTTGGCGGGATAAAAGTTGGTTTTAATCAAAATCAAATATCGGATGCTGTGTGCGACAAAACGAATAGCTTGCTTACACTGTCGACCAAGGATATATCATTCTTAGCTGAAATTAAGAAGGTGTATGGAGATAAGGTCTGTCTGATTTATGCATACATAGACGACACAACGTTGAAAAGTATTATTTCCAATATTGAAGGGGTTACGGATAGAGAGACAAAACTACGTTTAGAAACAGGTCGCGATATTAAGGAAAGCTATCTTAGATTTAAAGATGTGTTCGATCATGTGGTGATATATGGTGGTGAAGATTCGGTGTTTAATTATCGAAGCCTTTATCGTCAATTTGACAGTATCATTGATTCGAGAACACCAACCGATGAACCCCAATTGCACTATGCTGATGTATTTATCTCCTGTGTTCATGCGGATTCGGCAATTTATTCGCAAATTCAAACAGCTTTAAATCAAAGAGGTGTTACGGTGTTTGATGACAGGCAATTGTCTGCAGGAACAAAGTGGGCAAGTGTAATTGCCGATGCAATTCAAAAGGCCAAGATAGTAATTCCTGTAATAACTGATAACTCTTTAGCTAGTGCATGGGTGATGGAAGAAACCCAGTTTGCTCTCGAAAGCGCAGAAAAAAACGGAACGTTAATTTTACCGGTCTTTGATAGTAATGTGAATTTAGACAAAGCTCCATCCATAAAACACAGATTGGAACTGCTCAGTTGTGTTATTATTGAGGATAGTGCAGTGGCTGATGGCTCTGAAAGACTTGCTGAAAAGGTACATAAACTTCTTTCTGCTGAGGCAAATCTAAAGGCTTTTTCAAAGCAGGTCGAGAATTATCTTTGCTTAAAGATGTATGATCAAGCAAAGAACTGGCAACAGGCACATTTGGAACTGTGCGATGAAGTGTATTCTTTGTCAAACGGATCTTTCTTAGACTTTGAGGCGTGCCTTCTTTCTCGCATTAAATTGGTCAGCATTCTTTTGGATATGCAGTTGTTCGACGAAGCTCTTGAGTGGACTATTGATGCACTCAATCAGCTTGAAGACGGCGACACATATGATGTGTTGGTTGATCAATTCGGAATTTGCTGTGCTCGTTTAGGTATGAATGCTGATTCTGTACGAGATTTGGCACTGAATCGTTTATGTGAATTTACTATGTTCGATCCTCGTTACGTTGGTGGCGATGATCGAATGCAAACGTACATGCGTTCTCACTTTGAAAATCTTATGGACAGATTCAATAATGCGGTTTGCACTATAGATAGTCGATCGACAGCGTCTACTGACAACGATTGTAAACAAAATGGAGAGAAAACAAAAATAGCGCAGTATGGAGAATTGGCAATTGCGTTATTTGATGACATCATCCAGGATAAGTCCAAAAGCTTAAGCCGCCATGACTTGATTGTAGGTTATGAGCGTATTCTAAATTATTGTAAACACGTGGGATTAAAAGGCGATGTTGCGGATAAATGCATTAGTCGCATTGCTGAGTTGAATTCATTTGATGAGTCCACTTCTTCCGGAGAAAGTTCGGAGGCGTCTGAGGCGTTGAAAATATATTTAGGACAGGCTTTGCCCAGATCCGGCGAATATGATGTGTTTATATCGTATAAATCCGAAGATGAAGTTCTCGCCAAAAAGGTTTATGATTATTTGACACAGAGCGGCAAAGAGGTTTTCTTTGCCAAAGAGACACTGCCGCAGCTCGGGGACAGTGAGTATAGAACGGCAATATTTGATTCCATAGAGCGTTCTAAGCACATGGTTGTTGTGAGTTCGCAACCCGATTATCTCAAGACTAAGTGGGTAAAAAAAGAATGGGATACCTTTGATAATGAAGTGACTGATGGTCGCAAAGATGGTACTCTTATATTGGTTTTGGCAGATGATGTTGTTGCTAACAAAGGCAATTTACCTATCGAATTGCGAGCTAAAGAAATAGTAAAGATGAGTGAGTTCAGGAGCAGACTGATGTCGTATTTACGGTAACGAAAAGCGGGGACTTATAAAAGCCGTAATTACTCAAAACATAGACGGACTGCATCAAAAAGCCGGCAGTCGGCGGGTGATCGAACTTCACGGTACGGCTGATCGATACTATTGTACCAGATGTGGTAAAGTATATAGCGACGAGGTTTTATTTACTCAAGAGAATATTCCGCGCTGTGTCGTTTGTGATTCGCTTGTCCGACCGGATGTGACACTGTATGGTGAATCTTTAGACGGATTTAACTATGCCGATGCGGAAGAGGAGATCGCTCGGGCAGATGTGCTCATTGTCGGGGGATCTTCGTTGGCAGTTAATCCGGCGGCTTATTTGATAGATACATTTCAAGGAGAGCATCTGATCATAATCAACTATTCTCCGACTCCGTATGATGGTTTGGCAGAATATGTTATAAGAGATTCTATATCCAATGTCCTCAATATTTTGACAGAAGAATAATATTTTCGCGAAGGGAATCGATTAAATGGAAGTATATGATTTAGTATATGCCGGATGAACCGATTCATCAGTATATGGACGATGAGATCGAGTTCGACGAAATGGTTGAGTTTTATGATGATCTTAAACCAAGTATCAAAACAGAAAATGTTAACAGATTGCATTGATTGTTATATACGGGTATATTCTCGGTGAAATCGGCGGTAGTAGCGAAAAAACTTGATGGTTATCTTTTGAATATTCAAGAATCTGCCGATGAATATGTTGCTGAAGTTGTTGGGATATATTAAACGACGCCATGCGCAAAGTTTTGCGGATGGCATCATTTAACAATACTGATATTCATTCTTAATGCAGTACTCTACAGTCCCAAAGAGCGTTGACTAACAGACCAAGTCTGGTTAGCCATGATTCATCCACGCTCCAGAATATATCTTCGTCAATTTTATCGCAGAGACAATCCAATATATCATCGATGCACTGCATTTTGTCTTCAGTACATTCCTCAAGACCGCGATTTGCTTGTGGTTCAATGTCGAACATAAGAACAATGGTTGGATCTGTTAAAAAGGTAGCGCAGTAGTGACCAAGGGCATATTGATTTAGGTGATAGCCATTGAGGAAAAACTCGGCTCCTTTTCTTGCTTTTACAGTATTATTTGTGTCAAGCCCGGGTAGTGCTTCATATAGCAGATGAATCAATTGTGCTTGTTTGGGAAAGAAGATATGATCAGGCTCTTCATTCATAACGAAGTTGGCAATACATTCGGCAATAAATTCGGAGCAAACGGAAAGTCCAAAAGCAGCGATTCCGCCATTTTCATGAAACTTAACGTGACGAAGTTTTTCCAATAAAGCTTGATTATATCTGCTGAATAGGACATGCCCAAATTCGTGGTAAAGGGTTTTGTCAAACTCAGCAGGATATCTGGTGTTGAAAGGATACATAAGAACTGCAGTACTTCGTTTGCCGTGTATGGTTTATCCTACAGTGCTGGATGTAAATGGAAAAAATCATCTCCGCACATTTCAAATAGTGCGGCTCTCTTTGTTTCCACGGATGCTTTTCCCAAGAGAAAAACGTCCACATCAAAATCAATATGAAAATACTCTCTGAAGCGTTGCTTGACATCTTCAATCCGAGTCTCACATTCTTTTATGGTCATGTCAATAGCTCCTTATACCATGAACCTTTCCAATGCAGAGATCAGATACAGCGGAATATTCAATACTTCTTCGCCGTTTGTTTCATTCTTCATTGAGGTTTTCACGGAATATTTTGGTGTGTACTTCTTACGGTATTCGGCAAGCGAACGAGCCTTTACATTGCGCTCGGATTTTACCTCGACCGGTACAATCTCAGAGGCGCTCTGAAGGATGAAATCTACTTCGGCGGTATTACCGCTTGACCAATAATACAGTGTCTCGTTAACTGATTTGACGAGTTCGCAGAGAACGTAATTCTCAGTAAGCGAACCCTTGAATTCCTTGTAGTTCGGTGTAGCATCCAGAACGACTTCATATGGGAGCTTGGAGAGCTTGCGTAGGATGCCGATGTCAGCCATGTATAGCTTAAAGGAAGTGTCATCAGCGTATGATGAAAGCGGAATGAAGGGCTTCTCAATTTTGCATACCTTATAGACAAGTCCTGCAGCAATAAGCCATTCAAGAGCATCCTCAAGATCCTTGGAGCGCCATCCTTTTTTTACATGGCTGAAAATGAACTTGGTGTTTTCTTTTGCAAGCTGCTCGGGAATAGATCTCCATATAGCAGTCAGCTTCGGAAAATCCTTGGTAGGAGCGTGCTTTGCAAAATCAAGTTCATAGCTGTTAATGATATTCTGCTGTACACGTTCTACTTCTTCGATGTTATTGGTCTTCTGCCAAGTGGATACAACCTCTGGCATACCACCGGTGATATAATACTGTCTCAGGAATGTCGTAAGCTTATCGCCGATCGGTTCCGGAACGGTGTCGCCCTTCTTGAAGTTATCGACGTAATCAGTAAGTGTTTCCGATCCGCAAGCACGCAAAAATTCCGAGAAGCTCATCGGATAGAGCGTCAGGAAATCAACTTTACCGACAGGGAAGGATAGTTGTTGCTGCAAAGCAATACCGAGAAGAGAACCTGCGCAGACAATATGATATTCCGGTGCATTTTCGCAAAAATATTTCATAGCAGTTAATGCTCTGCCGCATTCCTGGATCTCGTCAAGAATGATCAACGTTAATCCCGGCTTGATAGCTTTTCCTAAAAACAATTCGAGTTCCAAAATGATTCTCTTGGTATCATAGTCTTTTTCAAACACCGAGATCAGGGAATCGGTTTCTTCAAAATTGAAGTAGGCGACGTTATCATAATATCGATTGCCGAAATCTTTAAGTAAATACGTTTTACCGCACTGTCTGACTCCTTTTAGGATCAAAGGCTTGCGGTTTTCTTTTTCTTTCCACACGAGCAATTCGTGAATAAGAGCGCGTTCCATGCAGAACCTCCTGTTTTATATACCTACTTTGCCGTTATCATCTGCAAAATCCATACTTATTATACACCAACAAAGCGAAAAAGTCAATAGGTCTGCATTATAAATATCAGATTTGCTATATGATTCAGCGTTCTTGACACTTAAAAATAAAATTAAAGAAATAATAAAGTGGAGTAAGTTAAGTTTTACTCCACTTTATTATTTCTTTTTGCGCTGTAATATTTCAGTTAACTCAACATCGTTCTTTCTACGTACAACAGTTTCTTTACGAAACGTGTTGGGTGTAGTACCACTCATCTTTCTGAAAAACTTACAGAAGTTTTGCGATGATGATAAACCGATTCTTGAAGCAATTTGTTCACCATCCAGCTCGGTAAAACGTAGATAATAGGTAGCTTCTTCATAGCGACGATTTCTTAGATAGTCATAGAATGTTGTATTGATTTGAACAATTCCATTATCGCTTGATGTCTAATTTTGAAAATGAACTACTGTTACAAATGAGATATTAATTTATGGTTCTTGTCTGACAAATATTGCACAGAGTTAATTGCACGTTTCGAGTTAATTCAATAGTTACTGTTCGTTAGTTCGCAGAATATTATTGATTTAGCTTTGAGAATGTGTTATACTATACCTAACAGTAAAGAGCCTATGTGAAGTTATTAAATTGTCATTGGTTCTGCTGTGTTTTATGATGTTTTTTACTGACATATTTTCTGACATACAAGTTCGTGGACGTGGTGAAAATAATGGACGAAGGTGAGTTACATCTGGTTCACACAGTTCATAAATTCAACGAAAAACGGACATTATGTACGTAAAAAAGCAATGTAAAAAAATAGCCTCAGCCTGTTAATCAGGGGGTCTCAGGTTCAAGTCCTGAAGGGGGCGGATAAGCAAAAAATCCTTTGGTTTTTCAAAGGATTTTTTTGCTTTTTCCGTGAGGTTGATTATGAAAGCTCTTTATATTGCATTCAAAGGAAAAAATAATACATCTTATCAATTAGTTTCACGCCTTAATGCAGAGAAAGCTTTTATTACCAATTCTTTTCAAGGCGCAAAAAGAGATATCCTATCCGTGAATGAAACGCTTTACGATAAAATCATTATGTTCGAAAGTGATAAGAATTTAATTGATTCCGTTAAAATCGAACTTACCGCCGCTCTTGACGGAAAGTTGCTTAATACTTGCTTTGATATTGATGAATTGACGTCTTTATTTGAGATAAACGCGATCAAGTATTCTATCAACGATTCTCCTACAACTTTTTTGTGTAATACGGCTTATTATTATATGCTGAATAAAAATTCCAACACGATTTTCATTCATATTCCTTCGATAAAAGGCATGGGATCGGAGCTGATCGACAAGCTCGTCTTTATCCTCAAAGCATTTGATCCGTCGCTGTCATTGTAATCTCCGGAAGTCACCTTTTAATTAAGAAAAAAGTGACTTTTTACACGCAAAAAACGACTTTCGTCTTTAATCATTTTGGGAAAGCTGAAAATTAAGAACTGTTTGCATCACTATAAATGCGCTTGACATATAACTTAAAAACGGGGTATAATATGTCAAATTGAACATGAATATTGATCAATGGGAACGATCTTGAAGTATTTTTAGGAGTGATTACGATGAATTGGTATATTTGTTTTGTAATTTCGGTAACCGTGATGGCGTTTTCGATATTGTTGGCTGTTTACGTCGGAACGGGGAAATATAAACGCGGCAGAATTCTGACACCTTTTAATGTTTTGATCGGCGGCGTTTTTCTTGCCGTATTTATTGCTTTTCTGCCCATATACAACGGCGACTTTTCCGAAACAACAAACAGAGTTTTGAAAACCGTGACATTCTCGCTTCACAATGCGTTCCAAGTTTTTACGCTCGACGTCGATCGCGAAATTATAAAAGAGCTGATCAATTGCCCGCAAAAGTGGTTGACTGCCGTATATTCTGCATATCTTTCGGTTACCTTTGTCGTTGCCCCTGTTCTGACTTTCGGCTTTTTGATGTTGTTTTTCAAAAATGCGTTGGCATACGTTAAGTATGTGCTTCGCCACTTCTCGGACGTATATATTTTTTCCGAGCTTAACGAAAAATCGCTTTGTCTCGGCGCGGATATTAAAAAGAATCACAAACGAGCAACGATTGTGTATACGGGCGTGTGCGAAAATGACGACGATGCGTCCGACGAGTTCATTGAACGTGCGAGAGAGCTGCGTGCAGTTTGCTTTAAGAAGGAAGTTTTATCCGTCAATTTCAAACTGCATTCCTCAAAAGCAAAAATTATATTTTTTGCAATAGGTAAGCATGAAACCGAAAACAGCATTCAAGCGTTGAAGCTTATTGAGCGTTATAAGCAAAGGGATAATACCAGACTGTACGTTTTTGCATCCGGGATTGAAAGCGAATTGCTCTTGGCGAGGGCAGACAAAGGAAAAATGAAGGTGCGTCGCGTGAACGAGGACCGTTCTCTTGTGAGTCGCAACCTCTATGAAAGCGGATGCGAGCTTTTCAAAAAAGCAAAGTCGCTTCCGAACGGCGAAAAAAAGATCTCCGCGGTAATTGTAGGCTTGGGTGGTCACGGCACCGAAATGCTGAAGGCTTTGTCATGGTATTGCCAAATGGACGGCTATCATGTTGAGATGGACGTTTTCGACGTAGATGAAAAAGCGGAAGACAAGTTCAAAGCGCTTGCGCCGGAGCTGATGTCCGAAAAATACAACGGCGTTATCGTTCCAGAGGAAGCGGAATACACGATAAGGATCCACTCGGGTTTTGACGTAACCACAAAATCCTTTGCCGATGAAATTTCCAAGCTGACTGACGCAACTTTTGCGTTTGTTTCGCTTGGCTCGGACGAAATGAACATCAGAACGGCAGTTGATTTGCGGATGCAGTTCGAACGCATGAGGATCAAGCCGGTTATACAGGCCGTTGTTTACAACACGGAGGAAAGAATCGCGCTGACAGGTATCACAAATTATCGCGGTCAGGCTTATGATATTGATTTTATAGGCGACATAAGCAGCTCGTATTCGGAGGCAGTGCTGATGAATTCCGAGCTTGAAGCCGAGGCGCTTTTCCGCCATATGAAGTGGGGAGAAGAAGAAGAATTTTGGCAGTATGAGTATAACTATAATTCTTCCGTGGCATCTGCGCTCCATATGAAAGCGCGCATCGCTTGCGGGATTCCGGGCGCGGATAAAAAAGGAGAAGACCTTACGGACGAAGAAAAGTTGATAATTGAGAAGCTTGAACATCGCAGATGGAATGCATACATGCGCTCCGAAGGCTACATTTACAGCGGTTCGTCTGAAAAGATCAGCCGAAACGACCTCGGCAAGCTGCATCACAATTTGGTGGATTATTCTTCGCTCACCGAGGAGGAAAAACGAAAAGACAGCAGTGTCGGAACAAATTGAACACGCAAAAGAAGAAGAAGACAATTTAGATTTAGCACGGCACTGAACCAAAGTCACCTTTCTTATTTAGGAAAGGTGACTTTTTATACGCAAAACAAAAATCCGGTGTTTGGTTTGTGCAAATTTTTGTTTGCCTGAAATATTTTGCTTTCTTGGAAAATGCAAAAAATGTATTATAATGTTTTTTGCCAAAACAGCGTAAAACAACGAAAAAAGCTATTGACAAAACAAAAAATTCGCGATATAATGTACAAGCTATAAAGAGAGATGCGAGGGACAGACCCGATGACCATCCGGCAACCTGCTTTTTGCGGTAAGGTGCCAAAGTCTGACCGATGGTGTGTTGAATATCGGTTTCGCATCCGTCGGCTGACGGGTGTTATTTTTTTGCGTATTTATTTTATATTTCAAAAGGAAGCGTATCCACTTGAAAAATCTATTTTATATCTTTTTTATTTCAATGGCGCCGCTGATCGAGCTTCGCGGAGCGATTCCCGTCGCGGCTGCACTTGATATGCCGTGGATCGAAAGCTTTATCGTCAGCGTGATTGGAAATATGATTCCGGTGCCTTTTATTTTGCTTTTCATCCGCAAGATATTGGCATTTATGAAGACAAAAAAATCGCTTGCGCCTATTGCAAATTGGATACTTGATCGAGCGGCGAAAAGAACGGATAATGTCTTAAAATACGAAGGGCTCGGACTGCTTTTGTTTGTTGCGATTCCGCTTCCCGGAACGGGAGCTTGGACCGGTGCGCTTGTCGCGGCTTTGCTTGATATGCGCTTCAAATATGCTTTGCCGAGCATTTTCTTCGGCGTTGTGTGCGCGGGATTTATTATGTCCGGAATATCATACGGCTTTCTCGGCTTCCTTGATTTTTTTATGTTTTAACGAAAAATCGGCAGTATATAATCTAAAATTAAAATTAAATTGAATGGAGAAAATTATAATGGCAGAACGTAAATTTTTTACTTCAGAATCCGTAACCGAAGGTCATCCCGATAAAATCTGCGACCAAATTTCCGACGCAGTGCTTGATGAAATGTTGAAAGTTGATCCCATGTCGCGCTCGGCGATTGAAACCTGTTGTACAACGGGCTTTGTTATGGTAATGGGCGAGGTTACAACCACCGCTTATGTTGATATTCAGGCCGTAGTTCGTGACGTTGTTCGCGATATCGGCTACGACAGAGCAAAATACGGTTTTGACTGTGATACTTGCGCTGTAATCAGCTCAATCCACGAGCAGAGCGCAGACATTGCGCTCGGCGTAAATAAGGCTGCGGAAGCAAAATCCGGTGATATGACGGACGAATATGACATCGGCGCAGGCGACCAGGGAATGATGTTCGGTTATGCTTGCAACGAAACCCCCGAATATATGCCTCTTGCAATCAGCCTCGCACACAGGCTTACCAAAAAGCTCACGGAAGTCAGAAAGAACGGCACTCTTGATTATTTGAGACCTGACGGCAAATCGCAGGTGACCGTTGAATACGACGGCAACACTCCCGTAAGAGTTGATACGGTCGTAATTTCCACACAGCATTCTCCCGAAGTCGAAACAGAACAGATCAGACGTGATGTGATAGAGCATGTTATCCTTCCTACGATCGATGCAAAGCTTATCGATGAACATACGAAAATATTTGTAAACCCCACGGGCAGATTCGTTATCGGCGGTCCCAACGGAGATTCCGGTCTCACCGGACGTAAGATCATCGTTGACACATACGGCGGATACGCACGTCACGGCGGTGGTGCTTTCTCCGGTAAAGACCCGACAAAGGTTGACCGTTCCGCGGCATACGCAACAAGATATGTTGCAAAGAATATCGTTGCGGCAGGCCTTGCGGATAAGTGCGAAATCCAGGTTGCGTATGCGATCGGCGTTGCTCATCCCGTGTCTATAATGATAGATACGTTCGGTACGGCTAAGGTTGCGGAAAAGGAGATCGAAAAGTATGTTTCGGAGCATATTGATCTCAGACCTGCTGCAATTATCGAAAAATTCGGACTCAGACGTCCCATCTATCGCAAGCTTGCGGCTTACGGTCACATGGGCAGAGAGGATATAAATGCTCCGTGGGAGACGCTTGATCTTGTCGAGGAGATGAAAAAAGCGTTTGCGCTTTAATCAGTAAAAGAAACATCGGACGGGGGAGTCGTTAGTCGGCGCCCCCGTTTCTGAAATAAGGAGAAGGGATATTTATGGCAGACGAAAAAAAAGATCTGACCGTCATAAGCGGCGTAGTCAATGAAATAATATATAAAAACGAAGATAACGGCTACACTGTGTGCGACATCGAAGCAGATGACGGGGATTTTTTCACAGCTGTCGGAATCATGCCCTTTCTTTCCGAGGGGGAAGCGGTCAAGGTTTACGGCTCGTGGACGCTTCACGCAAGTTTCGGACGTCAGTTCGCCGTTGAAAGTGCCGAGGCTTGCTTACCCGCTGACGCAACGGAAATACTGCGATATCTTTCGTCCGGTGCGATAAAGGGAATCGGGCCGATCATTGCGCGTCGGATAGTCGAACGTTACGGTGAGGATACCTTTGAGGTTATTGAAAAGCATCCGGACTGGTTGACGGAGATTTCCGGCATTTCCAAGCGCAAGGCGAGAGAAATACAGGTCAGCTTCCTTGAGCATACAGGCTCGCGAAGCGTGATGATGTTTTGTCGAGACTATTTCGGTCCGGCAACGTCAATGCGTATATACAAGGCATGGGGCGCCGCTGCGGTTGATATTATAAAGAAGAATCCGTACCGTCTGTGCGGAGAAATAAACGGAGTCGGCTTTTCGAAAGCGGACGAGATCGCGCTTGCGCTCGGAGTTGACCCGTCAAGTGAGGCTCGAATTGAGGGCGCGGTGATTTATCTGCTTACATACAACGCAAGCACCAACGGGCACGTTTTTTTGCCGTATGAGAAGCTTGCTTCAGGTATAGCGGCACTTATATCCGTGGCAGAAGAAGATGCGTCGAACGCGGTAAAACGGCTCATAATGAGTGGCAAACTGTACTGTAAGCCGATAAAAATCGGCGGTGAAACCTACAACGCCTGCTATCTCGACAGCTACTATCTGGCGGAACGCGGCGTGGCAGAGGCGCTGTGCAGACTCGAACGCTCGTGCGTCGCACTTTCGTCCGGCGATGCGGCACGTTTTATTAATATGCTTGAGCTGCGCGACGGAATCACTTATGCGGACGAACAAAAACGCGCAATAACGGAAGCGCTCGTCGGCGGAGTTATGGTGCTTACCGGACGCCCCGGAACGGGAAAAACAACGGTCGTTCGCGCGCTCATCAGCATTTTCGAAAAATTGGGAATAAGCGAGATCGCACTTGCCGCGCCGACGGGACGAGCCGCGAAACGAATGAGCGAAGCTACGGGTCGCGAAGCGAAAACGATTCACCGTCTGCTCGAAATGGAGTATAACGACAGCGCGTATCCGCGATTTACACGCGACGAAACGAATCGCCTCGAAGCCGAGGTTATCATCATTGACGAGTCCTCAATGGTCGATGTAATGCTGATGCATTCGCTTTTGAAAGCGATACGTCCGGGGGCGCGATTGATAATGATCGGTGACTCAAATCAGCTTCCGTCTGTCGGGGCCGGTAATGTTTTGTGGGATATGATCGCGTCCGGCGCGGTTAGGACGGTTGAATTGACGGAGATTTTCCGGCAGGCGAAGGAGAGTCTCATAATCACAAATGCGTCGCGCATAATCGAGGGCGAAATGCCGATACTGAACGAAAAAAAGAACGATTTCTTTTTTATGGCGCGAAATTATGACGAGTCCATCGCGGCAACGGTGGTTGAGCTTTGCTCGAAGCGCCTGCCCGCCGCATACGGAGACGAGCTTGCGTCGGGGATTCAGGTTATCACGCCGTCACGTCGAGGTGCCGCAGGTACGGAAGCGCTTAACGCTTCGCTTCAACGGGTACTCAATCCTGCCGCAAAAGGCAAAAAAGAGCGCAAATCGCGTGAGCTTGTGTTCCGCGAGGGCGACAGAGTTATGCAGACAAAAAACAACTATAAATTGGAGTGGTACAGGGACGGCTACGTTACTCTCACGGGTGACGAAAAGCCGGACGGTGTCGGAGTTTTCAACGGAGATATCGGCGTTATAGACGAGATCGACGAGGCTCGCGAGTTGATGAAGATCCATTTCGACGACAGGTACGTTTATTACGATTTCGCCTTTCTTGACGAGCTTGATCACGCCTACGCGATCACGGTTCACAAGAGCCAGGGAAGCGAGTACCCGGCGGTCATTATTCCCGTTTACGGCTGCGCGCCGCAGCTTTTGACGCGACATTTGCTTTACACTGCCGTGACGAGAGCGTCGAAGATGCTCATAATTGTCGGAAAAGAGGAGCTTGTACGCAAAATGGTCGAATGCGCGAAAGAGGATTTCAAATACACGGGACTTGCCGTTATGCTCGGAGAATATTTTGATGGAAAAGCTTAACATAAAGGAATTTTTGCTGTCTGCGGTCTTCCCGTCGCGTTGCGCGGCATGCGGAGAAATCATCCCGTTTGACGCAAAAAAGACGAGAACTTGTTTTTGCGACGCGTGTGTGTCGGATTTTGTGCTGTCTGTGCGCGATGTTTGCCCGATATGCGGCGAAAGTTATGCGGTTTGCGAATGCGTTCCGGAGCTGCTGCGTGTGATGGGGATAGCGAGCGGATATTCCTGCTTTGCTTACGATAAATCGAACCGAAAAAGTGCGTCGTCGAAGCTGATTTTCAAGCTTAAGTCCGGTAAGGACAGGGAAGTCATGCGATTTTGCGCGGAAATGCTAGCGTCAAGGCTCGAAAAAGCTGCGATCACGTCAAAGATTGAACTTGGGGACTACATCGTGACGTATGCTCCGCGCCGCAATCGTGCCATACGTGAAAACGGCTGCGATCATATGAAAATCACGGCAAAACTTACGGCAAAACGTCTCGGACTGCCGTTCGAAGCTGTATTTGTGAACACGGCTCGCGAAGCACAGAAAGCGAAAGACGCGGCTTCGCGCATCGAGGGCGCGGAAGCGATACGCCCGAAAAGAAGTGCTTGCGAAAAAATCTGCGGCAAGCGTTATATACTCCTTGATGACATATTAACAAGCGGCGCGACGGTTGCGTCATGTGCCGCAAGCCTTTTCGAGTGCGGTGCTGAGGATGTGCTTGTCTGCATTCTTTCGAAAACAAAATCCACTTAACTTCATCTTGTCGGAAAATGGGCTTGCAAAGAGGCGTTGATTAATGTATAATCATTATAGATTAGTGTGCATATATGTTTTATATAGATTTTCATTGAAAGGGTAACAATGTTCAGTAAGGATATAGGAATAGATCTCGGCACGGCGACAGTGCTGGTTTATGTTAAGGGCAGAGGAATTGTCGTAAAGGAGCCGTCGGTTGTTGCGATTGACAAAAATACGGATCGTATTTTGAAGGTAGGCAAAGAGGCTCAGCAAATGCTCGGAAGGACGCCGGGAAATATAATTGCGATTCGTCCGCTCCGCGACGGTGTTATAAGTCAGTATGAGATCACTTTGCGGTTGATACAGCATTTCATACGTCAGGCAAGCGGCCCGATCATTTTCAAACCGCGCGTTATGATATGTGTGCCGTCCGGAATAACAGAGGTAGAGGAGAGAGCGGTTGTCGATGCGGCAACTCAGGCAGGCGCAAAAAAGACGTACCTCATAGAGGAACCCGTTGCGGCTGCAATCGGCGCCGGAATCGACATTTCCGTGCCGAACGGAAATATGGTCATAGACATTGGCGGCGGAACGACGGACATTGCCGTTATTTCGCTCGGAGGCGTTGTTGTTTCCGAATCCATCAAGGTCGCGGGAGACAAATTTGATGAGGCTATCATCAGATATGTGCGTAAAAAATATGCCGTGTTGATAGGCGAACGTACCGCCGAGGACATCAAAATCGCGATCGGTTCCGTTTGGACTCGCGAGGAGCGCAAATACATAGACGTAAAAGGTCGTTGCCTTATTCAGGGACTTCCGAAAATGATTCGCATTTGGTCCGATGAAATGATCGAAGCGCTCGACGAACCTATCACAACTATCGTTGAAGCGGTCTGCTCCGTTATCGAACGCACACCGCCGGAGCTTATCGGAGATATTGTTGCGAACGGAATCGTTATGACGGGCGGCGGAAGCCTGCTGTACGGTCTCGATTATCTTATTGCCAATGTAACGGGTATACCCACAAGAGTTGCGGATAAGGCAATTCAGTGCGTCGCGCTCGGAACGGGCAAATCTCTTGACAATATCGCAATGATTCCGGAAGGCGCGATCAATCTTTCGCGCTATCGCACGGAACAGTTCGGCTTGCAGTAATTGATATGCAAAATCGCCCACGAAGGCTGAGTAGCTTTCGTGGGCTTGCTTTTTCTCAAGGATGGACGACACTTGACAATCACGAGATTGCGTGATATAATATCATTACAGCGTAATACAACAGAAAAAGGAGAATAAAAATGTATCTCGCCATAAACGACGACAAAATTCCCGGAACTGTTATATATAAAAAAGATATGGACGGCTCTACGGGCTTGGAATTTTTAGAGAAAATATTCTTTTTGAAGGAAGGCATACCGCTTTCGCTCGTAAGGGATATATCCGGACTGGACAGCTCTACGCTTCAAAACTGGGTCAAGCGCGGCTGGATTTCCAATACGGTCAATAAGCTTTATTCAATCAATACCTTCGCGCGGATCATCATAATCAATATGCTCCGCGATACAATGCAGCTTGCGAGAATTTCCTATATTCTTGCATATATCAACGGAAACGTGGACGACAGATCGGACGATATTATTCCTGAATCAAAGCTTTACGATTATATTTGCAAAATTACGGACAAGCTTCTCGGCGAGGCTACGCTTTGCGATGACGCGATGTTGCATAATCTTATAAATGAGCTGATTGACGATGACGATCTGAACCATAACATCCCCGATGCGAAGGCTCGCCTTGTTTCTGCGCTTGAGGTAATCATCATTGCGCGCTACGCGGCGATTGTCAGATACCACGCGGATGAGCTTTTTACGGAAAACATAATGGATAAAGCTCTCGTTCCGCCAATGCCGAAAAAAGACGATATAAACCCCCGATAAAATAAAAAAACGGCTGCAAAAGCTCGGTGCTCGTAAGACAGTAAAAACTGAATTTTGTGGAACAGGCATGAT
>CAYWAD010000012.1:0-26253 GCA_964456045.1 uncultured Lachnospiraceae bacterium | reverse complement strand
GGGCACATTACGAAAACGGCAAGGACTATAACGACGCGGCGTGCTGCATCGCAACCTGCGACACGCCGGACGGCAATTTCGTATATCACGGTCACTTCAATCCCTACGGATATATGAGCCGCGACTGCACGCTCTTCCGAGATGATGACGGCACCGCATACTTCATCTCCGCATCTCGCGACAACGCCGATTTACACGTTTACCGCCTCGCGGACGACTATATGAACGTCGATAAGCTCGTGAATGTGCTTTATCAGGGTGAATACAGAGAAGCTCCCGCAGTTTTCAAAAAGGACGGTAAATATTATATGCTCTCCTCTTTCTGCACTGGCTGGGCACCCAATCAGGGCTGCTGGTGTGTTGCGGATTCCATGGACGGCAAATGGTCGCTGCTTAAGGATTTCGGTGACAGAAAGACCTTTTACAGTCAGCCTGCGTTCGTTCTGCCCGTCGAGCATGACGGAAAAACCGAATACATCTATTTCGGCGACAGATGGGGCGACCCTTTCACACAGCCCTTCGATTATTTCAAATCCACTTATGTCATCCTTACGATAAACTTCGACGAAACGGGCGCGCCGTACATAGTTTGGTCCGACAACGCTCAGATATAAAATTATCTTAATTTAAGGAGGATTCCATCGATGAAAAAATTTCTGTCATTATTGATCTCGCTTGTTCTGGTTTTGTCTCTTATGATCCCGACGTTCACCGTTTTTGCGGAATCTCAGATAAGCCAGTCCGCGGCAGGCGAACGTGTCATTCACAAAGGTGTTCCGGAACATTGGCAGAGTAAAAACGGTTATGTCGGTTTTTACACAAAGTATGTTATGGTATACGGGATCCCCGTTCTTTCAACCGATGATGTTGAGGATTGGGTGCTGTTCCGTGCGTACGATGTACTTGAAATATATCTTCGCAAGATATATTACGAATATCCCGAAATCATAAACTCACTCATCAAAAACAAGGCTAACGTCATCGTTATCGGTTTGAATGAATACAACATCGAGCATCCGGACTGGACAGCTTATGAAGAAGCAATGGGAGAAGAAGGAAAAACAGAACGTCGCGGCGGCGGATCGCTTGAAACCACTGTCCTCGTTGATGACCTCGGAATCGAAGATCCGAACAATTGGTTCTCCGATTTCTGCGGCCTGATACATGAATTCACACATACAATGCTCGGATACGGTATCGGTGATGCGGATCACGCGGGCGCACGTCCGGATATTTTCGAAAAGATCAACGACGCATACGAATCTGCATACAGGGAATATAAAAAAAGCGGCAAATATCAGGAATCTTCCTATGATATGAATAACTATCACGAGTATTTTGCAGGTCAGGTCGGCCGTTGGTTCAACGCAAACGGAACAAACCTCAACGTCAAGCGTGCATCGAGAATGACGGAACGCGAACAGCTTGAGGAATACGATCCCGATATTTACGCAGTCTGCGAAATGCTTTTCGGTGAGTACGACGTGATCGAACCTTGGGGTAAAGGAACCGACAGCGTTATAAATGAAAGCGAAGTTATCATCGACTATTCTCCGCTTGCAACAAGAATAGGTGAGCTTTCCGCATTCGGCGAATCAATGTTTGATGAAGGCTTCGACGAGCTGACAGCTGCGCTTGATTCCGCAAAAGCCGCGCTCAAAAACGGCAATCTTACCGAAAATGACATCACCACCGAGCTTCAAAAGCTGAATTCCGCGTTCGCGAAGCTCGTTCCGAAGGACGGAAACCTCGCCGTGTTCGCCACACCAAGCACAACCTTCGTTTCGTCTTGGGAGACACTCTCCGCGGTGAACGATGGCAAATGGTCGGACGTTTCAAACTCCTCCGATTGCGCTCATTACGGCTCGTGGGGCAACACCAGCGACTCCGAAACCGTCACATACACTTGGGATATGCCTGTGAAGCTTTCCGCTTCCGACCTTTACATTTGGACGGACAACTACACGACAAACTCCAATATCGCAATTCCGGAATCGTACGTCTATGAGTACCTTGGCGAGGACGGCGAATGGCACGAGGTAACCGGCGCGGACGATTATTCCGTGCTTCGCACGCGCGACGGCGGTACAGACGAAAATTTGGACGGTTTTAACCTTACAAATTTCGATGAAATCGAAACAACCGCTTTCCGCGTGACGCTGTATAAAGAGTCCAAGGGCGATTACGGCGTCGGAATCGTCGAATGGAAGGTGTACGGCAGCTTTGTTGCGGAAAAAATAACCGAGGTTGAGACGGAACCCGTAGAAACCGAGCCCGAAGTCGAAACTGACGGCGGTTGCGGCTCATCCGTAAGCACGCTGCCGATGCTCGCGCTCTCGCTTGCGCCGATCCTTTTGAAAAAACGTCGCAAAATTAAATAAAGAAACGCAAAAAAGGTCGTGATAAATCACGACCTTTTTTTATATTGCATAATCATATGTACGACCGCCATATAGCTTGTACCGACAAGCGCGCCAAACGTGTTGCAGATCACATCATCTGTCTCTGCTGTTCCCAGCTCGAATCGGTACTGTACAAGCTCAATCAGCACACTTATTAGGCAACCCATCAGCACCGTAGCTGCGATTTTACCCCACCAACGCCACGCTGGCGGCAGTGCGGCGCAGAGCGTCATCCCCAACGGGAAGAACAGAAAAACATTCATCAGCATTTCGCGGTACAGTTCCGGCTGTTGCTGAGCCGCTTTAAGCGCGGCAAATGGGGCAAGCACAAAGGTGTGATCTCCTGCCGTGCGACTGAAAATCGTGGTGTAAAGGATAAGCGCCACCGAAACTGCCGCCAGCACCAAATTGCTGCGCCGCCACACAGTCACAGACAGCTTCGTCCGAAGATACCCCCACAAAACAATCAGCGCCACCATCGCGAAGACGATAATTCCCGGCGGACGAGTGTAAATGTAACGGAGCATTAGCAATCACTCCTGAGCTTTGCCGAAAAGCTTCGATTTTGCGTGCCACTTTTTTGATCTTATCATGCTGTATCTCCCGGTATAGTTTTTGTGTGCTTCTAAGTACATAATTATTTCTGAAAAACTTTTGTCGCGCGCGTCAAAACTTTTTTTATCAATTCGATCATATAAGCAAATTCCGGCGTTCGATGAAATCCTATCCAATAGACGCTGAAAGGAATCACTGTGCAAATCAGCACTTTTAATATCAAATTCAAGATCAGCGAAAAAGCACACTGTGCGCAAAGGAAGCCACATACCCCCGCACTAATTGCAAACAACAGAGCATACTTAACGTATGTTCTTAAGTATATGCCATAGTTTTTTTGAAATCCATGTTTGTAAATCACATATGGTTCATACCAAGCATTTGTGAGCAAACGTGCAATCAATGTGGCAGCATAAATGCCGACCAATCCATACATTTTTCCAAGAACAACATCTAAAATTAGATTTATCAAAGCAGTTGCAATCAAAAGATATTGTCCATATCTAAACAACCCCATCGTACCTTTAAATGTGTAAACGGAATTATTGATTCCCGTCACATATAAATTCAAGGCCATTATGATCGGAATTGAAACATCCAACACATATTCTTGACCAAAGCATAGTTTAACAATATCCGTAGAAACGAAAGCCAATCCAATCGCAGCCCAAGAATAAGTCCAGAATGCGGAAAGATTCATCATTTTAAAGAAATTATGTTTCTGTTCTTTATCTGCACTTGCATTCAGATTGCCTATACTAGCCGTCATTCCGCTGTAAATCTGAGACACCAACTGAGACAGAATAGACATCAATTGTGAATAATTGGATGCAATGCCAGTAGTGATCAATCCGTTAAAATAAGTAATAACGATATTGTCTGTGTTGTTGACCAGTATGGTACACAACTTATTAACGGTTAGTGCTTTTATATTTACAAAAAATGTTCTTTTCTCCTGCTTATCAAGCGGTGTAATCTCTTTTTTAAGAATAAATGGATATTCCCTGTTTGCAATATGCGCCGTCATAAGATTGTTGACCACAACGCCTACCGTCTTTACCAGCAAATAAGGAATATAGGATCTGAAGACAGCGAGAATAATAATTTGAAGAAGATGCTGCACAATGGTTACCACATAGCTAATAGCTGCCGTGATATAGTTTTTCTGTGCTGCAACAAGAAGCGCCCCTTTATAACTAAAGAAGTACGAGATAACCGTATCAAAAAGAAAAATGAGATACAGCACTGTCAAATTTTCACTTATATTGGGTTCTTCCTGAATTACAAGACCGATAACCGGAAGCAACATCAGCCCTACAGCGCAAATTACGCATCCGATGATTTGATACGCTCGCTTGTAAAATCGCATTAATGATGCAATTTTATTCTCATCGTTATCCGCAATAGGCTTGTAAAGTGCAAAGCCCATTGCACTTCCAACACCAAGTTCAGCCAACGAAAGCATGGAAAGAATATTCGAAAACAGGCCGTTGATTCCTAGATATTCAGCAGAAAGGAAACGAAGCAAAAAAATACGTGTGATATATGCTAGCAAAGTAGAAAGGAAATAGCCCACGAAGTTTGCGGTCATATTTCGCATGGAATTTTCAATTCTTGATTTCACTTTTTTCATAATGTCTCTTACCTAAACTAGTGTATATACGTTTACAATTGATGTTTCTTCTGTATTCCAAGATACAATTTAGGAGGAACGCAGAAAACACTATACAAAATTTTTTCAATCAACGAAATATCGCCTGTCCTAATGTAGCAGGGTGCCAACATTCGCGCAGCCCTCAAACACTCCGCATGCTTCTCTTTATTTTCCCGACTGAACTCAACCCGATAATATTTATCCATTAAGTGCCACCAAAAATCCATCAGGACAGGACCGACCCATTCATTCAGCCCATTTTCCTGGTAGTACATCACCCGATCCGCCATTGCCAGGATCACATCCAGCCGTCTGGCGCTGAATGCTTTCTTTGTAATGCCTTCCGGATTCTGCCTGTAATAATACAGTTTTTTATCGATACACGCAATCTTGCTGCATAGGCCAAGAATTTTATGAGCAACCGCCTCATCTTCGTGAATACGTCCAATCGGGTATCGTAATACAGCGAAAATTTCACGTCGATAAAGCTTGCCCCAGGCAACAACAAGAGAGGTTGGAATACGGCCTGTTTTCAATATCTCCATGCCATTGAGTAGGCCGCATTTTATACTGAACCAATCAGGAGTCCATGTTTCCGAGTCGTTAAAGAATAAGGCATTACACACAGACATATCAGCCCCGTACACAACTGCTGCATCGTATAGCGACTGCAACATCGTTGGTTCCATATAATCGTCGCTGTCAACGAAGGCCACCCAATCTCCGGATGCAATTTCCAAACCCGCATTTCTGGCATCAGACAAACCGCCGTTTTCTTTATGAATTACTTTGATTCTGGTATCTCTCGCTGCATAATCGTCACATATTTGAGAGCATGTATCAGGTGAGCCATCGTCTACCAAAATAATTTCCAATCTGCTGTAAGTTGATCTAATCACAGACTCAACACATTGCTTCAGATACGGTTCCACCTGGTACACCGAGATAATAACTGAAATCAAATCCATAAGTAGCTCCTCCGCTTTACTTTCTGTATAAACAAGACTTAATCTTTCGGACAACTTTGAGGCAGAATGCAGCAGAGGGATTTATCAGGCTAAAGTACAGAATTTTCGTATCAATGTCCGTTTTTTTCAACAAGCTCAAAGCCTTGTAAGATTGCACCATAAGCTCTTTATTCTGATATTTCAAGGCGAGCTGCATATGAATTTTTAGATATAGCTTATCAATTCGCTCCAACCATTCATGTTGCTCCTCTGTCCTGATATAATTGCTGATAAGGTGAATCCGAATGTCCTTATAACCATCCATTGCTTTCAGTTCCTTTTCCAGCGCATCCTTACCGGAAAAATGGGACAGCGACTCATGGCGGACTATATATTTCATCAAAGGGACATCGATAAAACCCGCTGCCCGATGATACGCAGCCATCATGACAAACTGCAAATTCTGACCGCTGCGAGATGGGTAGATTTTCTGATCCGGGTAATACTGTTTGAGAACGCTCATTCTGACCATATATGTACCAGGCCAATTGTAGGTTCTACCCAGCATCAAGTCTTCGAATATATCCTCTTTCATTTTCATTTGCTCATTCACTTCAAGAAGCGAATCACACACATTGACATTATCTTCCGAGACATAATATCCGTTGGTGCGGACCAGGGCATATTCCGGATGTGTTTTCAGATAGTCAACCTGCATCCTAATAGACTCTGGCAACATAAAATCATCAGAATCCAGCAGAATTAAAAACTCCCCCGTAGCAAGTGAAAAGGCATTGGAGCAAGCGGCTCCTACGCCCTGATTCGGTTCACGAATATATAGAAAACTTGTCACCGCAGCCTCGATTTCCTGGCGGCGCGCTTCAATTCGTTCATGAGTTTGATCTGTGGATCCATCATTCACCATGATGAGCTCAATATCCCGAAAGGTCTGCGATAAGATGCTGTCAATACAGCGATCAATAAAGGCCTCACTATTATAACACGGGACGATCATGCTAACCATCTTCGTATTCGTCCTTTCACTTTACAAATTGTTTTTTTCACTTTAGACTGTTTATGCGGTTTGGTGGGAGCACCCCAATTATTCAAAACAGCCTCTTTTACGCTTAAAGTTTTCACATCTTGAAAGAACTTTTCCCGATTAGGACTTGACTGTGCAGGCTGAATTATGGATTCGTTCCACAACGTTGCTTTCTCCGGTGTGGATGATTCCAGAATAAAGGACTCTTTGCATTGTTCCAGCAGTCTCTGCCCTTTCTCGCTATGAACAAGCAGAACTGATACGCCGTCCTCGTGTGCCATTTTAGGATGATACTCTTTTGCTCCCCAGAAATCTCCGATCGTGAAATCGCTACACCGCCTTGTTCCTTTGAAAGCACATTGAAAACAGGATGGCCTGACAAAGAGATTATGGATAAATCCTTTAATATACAGACTTTCCGAGTATTTCTCCTGAATCCACCTGCCGCTTTTTGTGTGATAATCCAAAGTAACATTTGATGTGCCTTTGGCTTTGTTTCGAAATCCAGCCGAAACAATCTTTTCTCCATCTGCTATCTCGTTAAGATAACGCTGCCAGATTCCAGGTGATGGGACTCCGTGACAGATCAAATCAACCGTTATCAGGTTTTCGTATTCCTTTCCTAGAAATGTCTTCAATCCCGCCACCTGACAGGGTGTACCGGAAAAGATGACCTTCTTCCCACATTTCAGATAGTTATTGACTTGTGCATAACAACTTCCAATTGAGCTCTGGACATACTTTGTCCCCTTGAGCTTCCACATTTCAGACTCAGATGTGATAACGATATGCTGTACATCTTGCGTTGAAGTAAACGCTGCCCCTGCCACGACTCCTCCGTCCTGAAAACCCCGGCGAGCAAGCACTGCAAACGCTCCACCAGAGCAGCTTGTCCTGTGTTCTTCAGCGTCTTTTGCGTAACAAGCATAGACATCTTCATAAGGATTGATTGCAGGAGGGGCTTGAATTGAGCAGGCTTTATCACATTTCCCACAATCGATACACTTTTCCGAATCGATCACAGGATATAAAAAGCCTTCATCGTCTGACTGCATAAATATCGCCTGAACAGGACATGCGTTAAAACAAGCATGACAACCGTTACATTTTTCTTTTTCCACAAGATGTGCCATATCTGTCCTCCTCATCTCGCGCAATTAAATATGCCCCAATTGCCTCAGCAATAATTCAAGATTGCTGGCGCTTTTTACGTACTCAGGAATTGTGTCCTGTAGATGCTTTTGAATACTATTTCTCCGAGACCATAGATTTTGAAAGGCAGATGTCATTTGCCCTTTTTCACTTAGTTCCTGAACAGGAATAACATATCCATCTTCGTTACCAAACAAATCTCTGGCGATTCCACGAGCCTTCACCGAATACCCTACAACCAGTGTAGGAACGCAGCTGGAGTATGCCGCAATTGTGGCATGGGTTCTAGCGCCGATAAAGAAGCTGCATTTAGAGATAATATACTTCAACTGTGGAGCAGGGTGATCCTCCACCAGGATCAATCGTGAGTCCCGGTCAAAGTCATCATAGAGTCGGCGCAGAACAGTCCTGTCATCGTTGGATGCCCAAACTACATGGGGAATCAGCGCAATATATGAGTCTGTATTTTGCAGAATATAAGAAATCAATTGTTTGTAGTTCTCATATGCCATACCGGACGCTTTTTCTGCGGAAATAATCATGGGGCTGATGTTGATGCCAATTGCATTTCCGGACGCCATCCGTTTGTCCAGAGGACAGGTCTTCGCTTCCATAAAGAATGCGGGGTCGGGCGCAAGAATGGTATTCGGTTGCACCTGCCTGATCGCTTCGTAGGTGATACTTTCTCTGGCTACGATCAAATCGTAGAGTGCAAGGTCTCTAGCTACTTCTGCCTTTTGCACGATCTCCGGCTCTACAGAGCACCCCCACAGAACGGTCTTCATGCCATGCTTTCGATATTCTCGGTTGAGCCAACCATAGATTTCTGTGCCAGGATAGCAGTAATTGTCGCCCCCCACGGAAACAGCCACAGAGCATTCCCTAGCCGCTTGGCGGATTCCGGGCACATAGCTTAATCCGTCTATGTCAGTGTAGTTTCCAGTAGTCTTCATTTTCAAATAAGCCATTATAAATCGTATATTCCTCTTGATTGGCAATACGGCCGGTCGTATCTCTGTAAGCCTGTCCAATCCGTAGCGGATATCGTCCTCCGGTCTGGCGCTGTATAGCACATAACGATGCTCACTCCCCAAGACCGCCGCCGTACCTCTAACGATAGCTTCGCAACCATGATTTTCAGCAGACCCATTGCCGTAAATTACAACATTCATAACATCACCTTATAAATCGTAACCAATGCCATTATCCAGTTCACGGCGCATGGTTTCCTTTTCTTCCAAAGTCTTTTCAGACCAAATAGTATGGTATACCGGTCTAATCTCCATCTGCGCGCTGTGCTTTTTCAAAAAATCATCATAGGTTCCAATCACTCTCGCTGGGTTGCCTGCGGCTACCGAGTTGTCTGGAATATCTCGTGTGACCACCGATCCAGCCCCAACTACCACCCGGCTACCAATTCGAACATTGGGCAAAATAATGGTTCCATGTCCCACAAAAATCTCATCCCCAATAGTAACTTTGCCAACGCGACTAACTCCAAATGGAATCTGAGTACTACCGTCGTGAGCCAAAATTTTCACGCCGGTAAGCGTAACTCGGTTTCCAATGGATATAAGAAACCCATGGCTCCAGTCAACAGAGGTGTTGAACAAATGGACATTTTCGCCAATCTGAACACCGCGCGCACGCAGAAATTCTATACTGTTATAATCAACAGGCTTCTTCAGCCTCAGTTTGACAAGAATCCGATAAAATACAGTGTTTTCGTTCATAGATATGATGCCTCCAGCAATTTCTCGATCAATGCCATAACCGCATCCGGGAGAAATTGCGCCGGGCAGTGGGCATTTTCTCGCAAGCGGTCACAAAGCATTTCGTCCTTCAAAATCATTTGCACCTTCTTCGACAAGTCCTCCTGACTTTGTTCCGCTATCACAGCGTTTTTGCCGTCCTCAATAAAGCTCATAATTCCGGCAGAACATGTTACCACGCAAAGCAAGCCCAACGCCAATGCCTCTGCCACCACAATACCAAAGGATTCTACATAAGAAGAATGCACAAAAAGATCTGCATGTTTCATGTAAGGATACGGATTTGGCTGATTTCCCTCAAAGAAGAAGCAATCTGCTACACCTAGATCCAGGGCTAGTTTACGTAACATATCACCCACTGCACCTGTGCCAACCAGATGCCATTGGAATTTGAGCCCTCTGTCTTTCAATTTCTTGGCAGCGTAAATCACGTTTTCAAAATGCTTTTCAGGTACCAGTCTTCCCACCGAGACAATTTGCAAAACACTTTTGTCCGGATATGGATCAAACTCCTCTGCCTTTGCGCCAACAATATATGTATCTATCATATTTGGAATTGTAACCATTTTATCGGCTATAGAGGGGAATGATTCTGCCAACATGGCACGACAAACATCGGATACTACCGCTATTGCCTGGCAATTCTTGACCTCATCCAAATATTCCTGACCCACATTGATTTCGCCGTGGTGCCACCATGTAACACGCCGATCTGCATCAACTGCAAAAGACGCAAGTTGTGTACAAATTCCCGGACGATATCCAATAACGCAGTCATAATGTTGATTCCCTGTCAGCATTTTCTTCGCCACGGAAATGAACTTTACATTCCAGCGCTTGCTAACGAAGAAAATCAATCTCATTTTCAAACTGAACCAGTCGCGCTGTTTAATACACCGTAAAATGCACTGCCCTAACGCTCCATAGGTGTTCTCAAGACTCCGAAGGTTTACCTTCACCTGAGCCGGGACTTCGGCAGCGTAGTCTCCAATTGTCTCAAGAAGTAGCAAATCAACTTCATAGCGATCATAGTCAAGATGTTTCAATAAATCAATAAGTGACTTTTCAACACCGCCAGTGTTTAGGTGGCCATTGATAAACAACAATTTCTTCTTCATTTTTGTTCAAAATATATGCAGAGCAAGCGGATTGCCCAACGTTTCTTGTATAGCATGGTAAGTAGCTTTTGTTTGAGAGAAACCGACAGCCGACCAATTCTCACTCGACTAAACATATCACGTACGATTTTATCATTCAAAATATCAGCAATCATGCTTGTTTTCTCAGTTCTGGTCAACTGATCTGTTCCATGAATATCCCCCATCGCATTATACAAAAAAAACAGTACGCATAAATCAATTTGTCCGGTAAAATCATAATCTGTGGCATTACCAAATGTCTTCCGGATTCCACTATACAACAGGCAATAGTCGTTCCATTTATCCGGGACGAATTTGTGTGTCGCCGATTGAAGATTCATACGGTAATGATAATACGCCTCTCCTTTCATATAATAGAAGGATTTGGCGCAATACATCAATTCAGCACCAAATAGCAAATCTTCAGAGTAACGAACTCCTTCAAGATATCGCACCTGTTTTGTCAACTCCCGCCGGAACAGCAACAGCCAGTTGGAGATCGTAGCAGGATATTCTACATTTTCCATCATCAGCAAGTGGGGGAAATATTCTTCCACAAGCTGATCCCGGTTATAAAATCCGCCACGAATATCATGAGTATATAATACACTTCGATCAGCATACTCCTTCAGGCAGTCGCACAAAACAACATCACTATTATATTCCCTTGCTTTCGCCATCATTTTTTCGTACATATTGTCATCAAGAAAATCATCGCTGTCTACAAAGGTAATGTAGTCGCCGTTTGCCACATCCAGCCCTGCGTTACGGGCTGTAGAAACGCCGCCGTTTTCCTTGTGAATCACACGGACGCGGGGATCTTGTTCAGCGTATCGGTCGCAGATTTCACCGCTACGGTCAGGAGAGCCATCATCGACCAAGATAAGTTCAATATCCGAAAACGATTGACTCAAAACACTGTCAATACAATGTGAAAGATATTGTTCTGCATTATACACAGGAACAATAATGCTAATCTGTGGCATATTTATCACCTCGTAGATTGATGCAGCGGATTTTTAGCTACATATATATTTGATTTATAACTCATAGCGCAGCGCCGATTCTGTCATTTTCGGAACATCTTGAACGCATCCACACCGAAGATCCGATGCATCGGACGCATAATTCGGATTCGCAATCGACGCCAAGGGTTAAGCCAAGCAGCCGAGTACCAATGCACCGATACCGTATTTTTAGTCTTATGCATGATGCCTGTGACAGTATCAAAGGGATTCATATAATCGCTAGATAGAATCAACGCACCCGCAACTTGCTGGACATCGCCATTTTGCTGCAGCCCAAGCTTCATCAGTGCCGATGTGTTCAGCCGGGGACATCCGCGGGTCCCTTGTGTTCCGTCCAAAAGGAAATCATATTCGGCTAACATCGTCCGAACAGCTTCACCATGAGCAACAGAACCAAACCCCAGGCCGGTAGCCACATATTCAAGCGTCTCAAAGCAGAAAAAAGCATCGTTTTCCAACAAAGTATCTATAGGTTTTATGAGTTCTACGTCAGTATCAAAATAAACTCCTCCATATTCATTGACAACCATAAGACGCACATAGTCACTCAAAAATGCATACTTTTTCTGATCATAACACATTTTTGTGTAACCATTCATATTCACATCGCAATTGTCCTCGTTCCACTCTCGGATTTCGAAATCCGGACAGAACTTTTTCCAGCTTGCGATACACTTTTTTGCCGGTTCGGGCTTCTCGCCTCTGCCAAACCAGCAGTAGTGGATAATTTTCGGGATCATTGTGTTACCTCACAAGGTTCAAAATGGGTCTGCTGAGCCACTTGATGACATAGGACGACACAAGCGACAGTCCCAACAGCAGCAAAAAAACGGGAACAGGGTATTTTGCTATAAATACAAAATCCTTGAAAAGAACGGAATAAAAGAACATATGGACGAGCCAAATGTTTGTGGAATGATCGCCGAAATAGCACAGCGTGCCCACCAACCATTTTGGAAGCGGACATATGCAAAAGAGCACAATTGTCACCGTCGCTGTGATAAACGCGACAAAAAGCGTCGGTATTGTGCTATGCACAATGATCATTCCGGCAAAAACGATTGCCGCGCATATATATATATATATATATAATGAAGCTTAATGGAAGCGATCTTTTTCCGCAGGACGGAAATCACCTGTTTTTTGCAAAACAGCATGCCGATAGCGTAGGTAAAATACGAGGTTCCGAGCAATCCTATGTGCATAACGATCCACGACAAAACCGCCGAATCGCAAGCGCCCCAGCCCCAGAAACGGATACCGTATCCAACCGTATAAAACGCAAATGTGAGAACAATCACGAGCCACGTCGGACAGTGCTTCACAAATTTGCAGGAAAGCGGTTGCAACGCAACCAGAAGTATGTAGGTGTTTGCATACCACCAAGCACCGTTATAGCTGTTCTTAACTGTCAAGCAGTTCAATAGAAATTCTCCGATGCTTCCGGGAATTGTTTCGTTTCCGACGATTATCCCCGCCAAAGAAAACAGCACGGCAATCAGCCAAAACGGGATAAAAAACCTCAAAAGGCGCTTCCAACGGCGACGAAAATCCGCTTCGGAAGATTGCAAATAATGCGCATATCCGCTGACAAAGCAATAAATTGACACGCAAATGTCGCTGAATTGCCCCAAATAGTAAACAAAAGGTTTGGCACCTATCCACAACAACGGGGTATACGGTAAATTGTCTGTTCTGCAAAAGAGATGCAACGTCAGCATTGACAGTATCGCCACGCCTTTTAACATTTTTGAATCTCGCTTCGTAATGTCCATTACTCCTCCGCCAGTGCGTAGATTTTTTCAATTTCGGCACTGTTCGTATAGTCTCGTGCTTTGCAATTTCGGGAAAGCTTTTCCATACGCGCAGGGTCACGCAACAGCGCGGCGATGCCTGCGGCACAACCCTCGTTATCCATGGGCACGATCACGCCGTCTACGCCATCCTCAAGCTGACAAGCGGAGGTTGCATAGTTTGTGATGACCACGGGCTTGCCCAAAAGCTGAGCTTCGCGCACGGTGACCGCCTTCCCCTCATAACGCGACGGTTGGACATACAAATCGCACGCGCGCATATAGGGGTAGGGGTTGTCCTTCTTGCCGAGGATGACGACGCGCTCCTGCATGCCGGCTTCTTCGATTTTTCGGCAAATCAGCCCTTCATCTCCGCCGTAACCGATGAGATACCACTTGACGTTCAAGCCGTCCTCCGTCAGTCTGCGGCAGATGTCCGGAACGTTATCGAAATTTTTTGCGTCGCAGAAACGACCGACGGAAACAAGCCTGATCGCCCCGTCTGCCGGCATATCGTCAAAAGGCTCCTCAGACTGCTTTTTCATAAGGGCAGCCGGGAGAATGTTTTCAACAGTGCCGACTTTGCCTGTCAATTCGGAAAAAACGGAGCAAAAGCCGGTGCAAACGCGGTCGGACACACCGCAAATGCTATCATATTTCTCCCACACGGCGATTTCAGCCTCGCGATCGAGGGAAAGCGCAGTGTAATCCGTGTGAATCCACGCGGCGTATTTTTTCGCTTTAACTCTTTCGCGCGCAAAGTAATGCGGCGTGAGGAAACTGATTACGAGGTCGTAGGTTTTGTCCGATATTTGCGGCATCGAACAAAGCGTATATTTGTGACTGTAGGTCAGAGAGGCGATCGAGGGCTTGTCCGACGGATGACGACGTTCAAAGCGCTTTGCGGCGAGCTTTCCTCTCAAACGTCCGAAAAGCACACAAAATTGCCTTTTTTTAAGTAGCGACGTCATCGGAACCGCCAACGACGCATACCGCTTTATTTCAGGCAGTAAGTTCGCCTTCGGGTTCAGGTACGGCATCAGCTCACCTGAATGCCGCATCAGAAACACGTCAACGTCATAGCGATCATAGTCGATAACGTCCAGCAGCCCCAACAGGCTGCGCTCTACCCCGCCAAGCTCCATAGCTTGCGAGAAAATGAGAATTGTGGGTTTCATAAATTACTTCAAAATTCTTTTTATCATTCTTCGGAACTTTCCGGCATCCATTCGTTCGGCAAGAAAAGCATCAATATAATCGACATTTACATCTTCGATCGCTTTTCTAATGCCTTCGGGGAAGCGCGACACAAAATCTTTTTGCTTAACACACTCTTGAACCTCGGAAAGATTGCATACACGCGCAATTTCTTCGCGCAGTTCTTGCTTACCGTAGCCGCCTTTGGTTGCACACATTTCAAGCCAGGTAAGCACAATATTCTTCAATTCAACTGCCATATAATATTCCGCATTTTGCGGCATCGGATAAAGCTGAGCCATTTCTTTTTTGAATCTATATAATGCCAGGAAATCATCCAGCATATATGGCATAAATTTCGATGTTTCTCCGCCGATTCGATAGTTATATACGGCATCGGGGAGAATTACCAGCTTCTGCGTTTTCGGAATCACACGCAAGGTAACGCTCAAATCTTCTCCAATAAATTTTACAATCGGCGCACAATTTGATGCTTCTGTTATCAGCTCAGTCCGATAAAGTTTTGCACAAAGACTTACAGGATAGTTACTGATTCCAAAGCAGCTTATATACAAATCCGAAAGAATCTCTGCATTCGAATAACTCTTTGGTTGCGTTATCGAAAAGCAATCCGGTGTATATCGATTGGGCAATCTGACTCCTCGATAAATACGATTTGTATTTCCGCAAGCACAGTCCGCCTGTTCCCGCTCCGCCGCAGTTATCAATTTTTCAAGTGCGCTTTTCGGCATAGTATCGTCGGAATCGCAAAAGCAAAGATACTTAGCTTTCTGTGCTTCATCCGAAAACACGCCCGTTTTTCTGGCTTCAACGCTGCCTTTATTAACCTGATGAATCACCTTGATTCGGGAATCTTTTTTTGCAAATTTGTCACACACCTGTCCGCTTTCATCCGTTGAACCGTCATCTACAAGAATCAGCACGAAATTGCGGTAAGTTTGTGCCAAAACAGAACGGATACACTTGGTAAGCTTGTTTTTTCCGGGATTGTATACAGGTACTACGATAGCTGTCTGTCTGTCTGTCTGTCTGTCTGTCTGTCTGTCAAGATTTTATCTGATTTTTTCATATTGTCAAGCTCAAATCCCCTTTTTTTCGATATATTTTGTCAGCAGCCATCCTGCCGGGGTGCAGAGCACTGTCAGCAGTTTCTTCGGCGATTCGGACACATAATGCCTGTTTTTCGCCAGAATACTGCTGGAACAATAGTGGATGCAGTCCATAACCAAACGTTTGAACGACTCCGGATACTGCATTTTCACGGTTCGCCAGAACGCAAAGCCCTTTGGATTTTTCAAATATTGCCTGAACATATTCATGCTGGAACCGTCCGCTTGATATTCCACGTTGCACAGAACTTCGTCAAGCACCGCAAGCTTGTACTCTTGGTCAATAAGCAGATATTTGTAGGCAAGACTGACGTATTTTTCGCCCTCAAACGTCGGATATTCCGGGTAAGCGTTTATCACATCCGTGCGGTAGACCAGCTTTTTGTCACCGCTGCCGCCGACTGCATAGTAGCCGGAAAGTGTAGTTTCCGTCATTTCTTCCGGGAAACCTTTCCCGATGATATTCCCGTCAAAGTCGGCATCAAGACCGACAATTCCGGCATAGCCCGTGTCTTTGACCTCTGCCCATTTTCGCAAAATTTTTTCAACGGCGCCGTCTGCTAACATATCATCAGAATCTATGCAGACGTTCAGTTCCGTGCGTATATTGGCGTATGCCACGTTGTGTGCCGTATGCATTCCGCCGTTTTCTTTGTAAACATATTGAATTTCAAAGCCGTTATCAAGGCTCTGCCATTGACGAACCAACTCGGCAGTGTTGTCACTTGAGCCGTCGTCCACAACCAGCCAAACAAAATCTTTGCAGGTCTGTCTGCACATACTTTCGTAGGTGCGCGATAGCGTGTACGCACGATTGTAAGCCGGGGTAAATACGGTGAGAATCGGTTCAACGGTTTTGTTCATAAGCCTCCATATAAAACTCCTGTAATTTCAACGCCGCTGTAGCAATGTCAAAGCCGTGTGCGGCAATTTCCGAGTAGCGATCCACGCGAGGAAGCGCACGCTTTTCGAGAATTATATCCGCCCAGGCATCCGAATTTTCGCTCAAAGAAACACTTTCCACAAGTCCGTTCGTGATAATACATTCAGGAGAAACTCTGTCGGAGATCAGGCAAGGCACCCCCGACGCCTGCGCTTCCACCAAGGTTACGGGAAGCCCCTCATACAGCGACGGGAACACAAACACATCCATCGCCTGCATAATATCGGCAACATCGCTGCGAATACCGGTAAAAATTACGCGATCGGAAATACCCATCGCCTTTGCTTTTTCTTGCATCTTCGGCATATTCTCTCCGCCGCCTACCAGCAAAAGCACTGCATTCGGCTCTTTTTTCAGCAACGAAGCGAAAATTTCAAGTAAAAACGGATGATTTTTTACCGAACTGAAGCGACCGACATGCCCGATTACAAAGGTATCGTCGGAAATATGTAACGCTTGGCGCAGTTTGTGTCGAATTTTTTCGTTACAACTGTAGCTTTTTGCGTCGATAGCGTTGCGGACAACCTCAAACGGTGCGCCGCAAAACATCCAATCCCCGGCTTTCTCGCCGCAAGCAAACAGTTTAGTTGCGTATTTGGGAATCAGGCGTCGATAATAAAGCTTTATAAAATATTTCAGGTTTTTATCTTGATTTGAGGTGTGGCTGTGTGCAATTCGCACCGGAATGCCATGTTTTTCGGCAGATTTCAAAATCACAGAACTAAGGCAATCCTGATGGACGTGGATAACTTCATATTCGGGATGCTCGTCAAAAAATGCATCCAGCGCCTCGTGATAGCTGCGGCTCCACGGAACCAGTCGCGGCAAGCGATAAATTCTGCCTCCGAGAGATTCTATTTCATCGTCATAATCCGAGCGAAAATCCCGATGCGCCAAAAAATCGAACTGCACCTTTTCGCGGTCAATATTGCGGTAATAATTCATGAGCATCGTTTCCAAGCCGCCGCGTCCCATGTGCGTGACAACTTGTAAAATACGAATCGGATTCATACTCATCCTCCCCATGTCGCAAAGTATTCTCTTACTGTCAAACGAGCGAAATCCTGATCAAACGGCTGGTTAATGACATTGGCATAATAAAAATACGCACAATAGCCGAGCACCATCAGAACAGTCAGCATTTTTCCGTCTCTGCCGCCGATTTTTTTCAGCATCCAAGGCAGGGAGAGCGTTTGGAAAATCAAGAAATAGTTTGCAAGTCGGGCAAAGTAATTTGCCGTGCCGAAAAGACCGACAAACATAATTGCGCCATTTATCATAGTCAAATTGACAATGAGATTTTCTGTCTTTGTGCTGTCCTTAAACAGCTTTTCCCGATAAATAAAGGACAACACAAGCGGCACATTGCATACAAGCACGCGGAAAACGTTAACGCCGTCGCCATCAAATGAGGAAACCGTGTATTCCTCACCCAACATGGTGGTTATATTAACGAGCGTACCCAATAGCGGCTGTAGCATAAAACCTGCCGTAACGAAAGCAATCAACAACCAGTACGTTTTCTTTGTCCACGGGCGGAACTGCATAAACGGAACCAGAAAATACAGAAGCGAATAAGGGTGTATCAAGGTTGCCGCAAGCACACCGAACACATACAATATCCGTTTGTTTTTGAGCCGGCAAATGACGGCAATTGTCGCGATGCCGACGGCGGCAGCCTGCTTCATTCCGGCGAATGCAAATGTATAGCAGCCGGTAACAAACATAAGAAAAACCGTCAACGGGTAACTTGCGGAATAGCAGTGCGCAAAAATAAGGTAGCAACCGACCGTCAAAAACGCCCAAAACATCAGAAAGTTCTGGGTAGAAACACCCTGCATTTTCAGTTTATAGTTCACAAAATTGAACAGCGGATTAGCACCGATGCTCTTTTTCGAATTTTCCCAGAATGTTTCCGTAATCAACTGATACGCACGTTTATACGCACCGGTATCATTGCAACGTGTTCTCAGTCCGGCGAAGCCTGCCATCAGTATGATCAATATGACTGTACAGAAAATCAACCGATGATCTCGATACGGACGATCGGGGTTCAGCGGTCTCACGGCAACGTGATCGGCGCACCAAGCAAGCCCTATTGCCATGAGCATGAGAACTACTAAATCTAACATCTTAAATCTCCAAGTGTTCTATGGTTTTCGCCACGACAGCGGCTTTGCCGAAGTGCTGTTCCATGTGCATACGACCGCGGCGCCCCATCTCGGCTCTACTCTGTCGCGGCAACTTAGCAAAACTCTCCATCGCCTCATACAACGCCTGAGCATTCTTCGTTGGGCATAAATATCCGCTGACTCCATCCACCACCGCCTCTCGGCAGCCCGGGATGTCGCTGGTAATCAACGGGCGGCAGGAAGCTGCCGCTTCCAACAGTACGTTAGACATGCCTTCGTGATAGCTGGGCAGAACAACGCAGTCCGCCATAGCGTAAAATTGGCTCATATCCGACTGATAGCCGTGATATTTCACAATTCCCACGCGCTCCAGCTCGTCCATGACCGGCTTGTAACTTTCTTCAAAGTAACCTACAATATGCAACTCAACTTGCTCACCGAAAGTCTCTTTCATGCGCCTTGCGGCGGCGAACAGCTCGTCCACGCCTTTTTCGCGCATCACGCGACCGGCAAAAAGAAACTTCACCGTCCCAGCATCGGGATAATCACGGCAGGGATAATCCGTCAGATTAACGCCTGCACCGTTCAGTACAACGTCACGTCCTTCGGGCACAACGCCGGCTTCAACGAGAATGTCGCGGTTTCCCGCATTTTCAAAAAACACGACTTTTGCGCCTTTGAGCGCGGATTTATACAGCGCAAGGACAAACTTTTTCAGCCAACCGCCGTTTTCGATGGCACTGCCGAGTCCCGTGATGTTGACGGCATAAGGAACTTTTGCCATGCGGCAGGCAAGCCCACCGTAAATATTGGGCTTTATCGTGTACGTGATAACAAGATCCGGCTTCACCCGGCGCAGAAGCTTGCGGTATTGGAAAAAGAGCTTAACGTCCCGAACGGGATTCATCCCCCGACGGTCGATCGGCAGCTCGATCAGCTCGTCCGGCACTTCCTGCAGCTGCTCCCATTTGTCGTTGTGGGGAACGACCGCCGTAACCTCTCCTTTTTCGCGAAGCGCAAAAATCAGGTCTTTACGGAAATCATACAAACCGCCGCTGTGGTTTGCAAAAATGAGAATTCGCATAATTATCTCATTGTTCCATATCAATCTTAGTGATAATTACGCTGTCATACATCATCATTAATGCCATCGTTTTAACTCCACTTGTTTTATCTAATTCTTCTTGCCGGGACTCCGATATAAGTTCCGGCTGAATCAATATTCTTCACAACCGCCGCTCCTGCACCAATCATACAATCCGGACAAATTGCAACGTTATTAACTACGGTGGCTCCGGCTCCGATCCATGTTTTATTCCCCACAGAAACCATCCCACACAAATGACCGCCTACCGCAATATGTACATAATCGCCTATTACACAGTCATGATCCACGGACGAACAAGTGTTGACGATACACCCTTTTCCAATCTTTGCTCCCGGATTGATTACCGCACCGGCCATGATTACAGTTCCCGCACCAATCAAAACATCTTCCGCAACAACCGCATCCGGATGAATGAGTGTAATCAATTTTTCCTCCGGAACTGCTTCTTGTATCCGACTGCGAATGTTTGCATTACCGATTCCGATGATTACATCGGCATCTATCGTTTCGGCTTCAAAACTTTTCCCCACTACCGGGAAGTCTCCGCATTCGCGGACACTATCATCGTCATCTAAAAACAATATCTCTTTGTAGCCGTTCTTTTTTGCAATATCTGCAACTACCTTTCCATGACCGCTTGCGCCGATAATTGCTAATTTTTTCATTTTCACACCTTTACATTGCTTTTTGCTTCCGAAACTTTATTTGTTCCCGTGAACGCTTCCATCGTGACGTTATCTTCGGCGCTGATACCTTTTTTGGCAAATACACAACGCACTGTCGCGAAAATTATCTTCACGTCTGCCGCAAAGCTGATTCCGCTCACATACTCCAAATCGTACTCGAACTTTTCTTCCCAAGTTAGGCGGTTGCGGCCGTTGACCTGCGCGAGACCTGTCAGACCGGGGCGCACGTCATGGCGATGATGCTCCCTCTCCGTATAATAGGGCAGGTACTTCACGAGCAGCGGTCGCGGACCGACGAGGGACATATCCCCCTTGAGAATATTCCACAGTTCGGGCAGTTCGTCTAAGGACGTACTGCGCAGAAGCTTTCCGAATTTTCCGAGGCGTTCCTCATCTGGCAAGAGTTCTCCGTTTTCGTCTCTCGCGTTGCTCATGCTGCGGAATTTATAAAGCTTAAATATTTTCTCGTCTTTGCCCGGACGTTCCTGGCAGAAAATCACGGGGCCGCCGAGCTTACAGCGAACCAGAATCGCCGTCACCAATATAACGGGCGACAAAACGATCAGCGCGATGCCGGAAAGGACAACATCCAGCAATCGCTTTATGTATTTTTCGTAAAATCCGGCTTTATGCTTCATCGGGACGTCTCCCGTGCAAGCGGAGCCGCCGGCACTCTGTAAAAAGTCGGTTTGAAAATCTGTTTATACACTGTTGTTTGCCTCTGTCAGTTCTTGTTTGCATGTTCAAATTCGTTTTGCGCCGTAACCGACTGATTTTCTGCCGAATATCGGAACAAAACGCTACAAACTCATCATATATTATATAACAATGCTATTGTAATTTCAATATTTACACGAAAAAAACGCGCTAAAAACAGCCTCACTTTTTGATTTTTACGCCATTCTGCCCATTTTTTTGAATTTGCTCGCATTTGCCATAAGCCGTCGAGTCTTGCCGGCTTCGCTCGAAGCCTGACGAACGGTTCTTATTTTATCGTTCAAACGCCGATTGACACCCCGTGCGATCGGTAATATAATAAAACAAAAGCACAAAAAGGGGGCATCAAAACGCTACGCGACGAAAGAAAGCTTCGCATAACGCCGTCCGCGGTCATAACGGCTGTCACGGTCACACAACCTTTAATGGATGTCTTTTCATACCTTCTTTCCGAAGCCGACATCGGCAATTCGCTCTCGTCCGCACTTAGGCTGCTCGTCCTTGCGGTAACAGCCGCGGCAGGTTTAAGCTACGCGCGAAGTAAACATCCGTTTGCGGTCTTGTTTGCCGTTTTGAGCGCGCTTTCCGTTCTGCATTTCGCGTTCGTCGCGATTTACGGCACCCCCACCGCCGCAGACGCGGTGAATCTGATTCGAATTTATTCTTTGCCCGTCACGGCTGTGTCCTTTTACGCCATGCTCGACGCGGACAAAACTGCGATTGATTCGCTTTTTCGTGCAATCACCGTCGCTTTTTTCGTAATCGTTTTCATAATGCTCGCATCAACGCTGACGGGTACGGATCCGCACACATATCCCGGCAAAAAACTCGGCGTGATCGGTTGGTTTTCAAACTCCAATTCGCAAAGCGCCGTCCTCTCGACAGCGGTTCCGTTTGCGGTCGCGTACACAACGGAGAAGAAACGCTTGGCAGTTCCGTTCGTCACCGTCATCGGCACTTGCGCACTGTATTTTTTCGGGACAAGACTTGCCTACGGCGCGATTTTCGGCATTTTCACGGCGTTTTTCGTCGCGGCGATCATCACGCGCAGACACAAAAAAACGCAAGTTTCGCCTATGATTTTTCTTGTAATTCTCATTCTTGCCGCGCTCCTTTTGCTGTTTTCGCCGATGGCGGAAAACAGACGTCTTGTGTCCGAAAACGCAACTGCAAAAGCGGCTGAAATAAACGAAATTTACTCCGTCGGCGGCGCGGAAGCGGTGTATTCACACTGCTTTGAGGAGATGGTCGATCGCTTCGGATTCGACGCGGTGTACAACGCATACGATAAGTCGCTCGATCCGACGGTTTTGACAGACGCTCGGCTCGAAAAAATTACGTTTTTGCGTCTTTTGCTGCGCGAGCGTCCGCTTTGCGAGTTTTTCGGTCTTAATCTGTCCGACATGTCATCAAACGGCAAAAATTTCGACTGCGAAAACGATTTTCACGGGATTTATTTCCTTTGCGGCAGCGCAGGACTTTTGCTGCTGATTCTATTTATCGCCGCGCATTCCGTGCCGCTTGCGATCGACCTTTTCAAGCATCCGAACGAGCTTACGTTTCCCGTTTCGGCAACCGTCGTTTCGTTTTTGTGCAGCGTCACACATGCCGTTTTTACCGCAGGTGTGCTTCGCCGTCCGAACGCTTCGTTTTATCTCGCCGCATCTCTTGCGGCAATGCTTTATTTTCACAAAAAAATCAACGAAAGGAGAAAAAACAATGCTTGCGACGATTAAAAAATCCGTCCCGGCGCAGCTTCCGAAACTGACGCTCATCCTGTTTGTCCTTCAGCCGATAACCGACGTAGCTTCGTATTGGCTCGCGCATTTCGGCATGTCGAACATCCCCACGCTCATTTTCCGACTTTTGCTTCTCGCCGCGACGTTTTCGCTCGGCTTTCTCATTTCGACAAACAAACGCACTTATTTTATCTTCGTCGCCATCGCGCTTGCAATAGCGACAGGTCACATTTGCGCGGCTTTTTCCGTTGGTTATTCCGATTTCGTATCGGACATGACAAATTACGTTCGCGTGCTGTTAACGCCCGTCACAGCGCTTGCGATGATCTCGTTTTTGAAGACGGAAAAAGGCACGGAAGTCTATGACTCCTTTATGCTCGGCGAAACTCTTAATCTTTTCATCATTGCCACAGTTTCCCTCATCGCAACCGTAACGGGAACAGATCCGCACACCTACGCCGAAACGGGCATTATCGGTTGGTTTTCAAACACAAACTCGCAAAGCGCTATTTTGACCGCCGTTTTTCCGGTTGCACTCACCTTTACATACAAAAAATACGGCATCAAGCGCCCGATTTTCCGGCTCACTTTGGTGACATCCTCTCTGATGCTTTACTTTTTCGGGACAAGGCTTGCCTACGCCGGAATCGTCGTCACGCTTTTCGGAGTTGCCGTTTCGCTTCTCATTGCCTCCCCGAACAAACGTCGCGCGGCAGGTATCATTTTTGCGCTCGGCGCGGTGGTTTTGCTTTGCATGCCGTTTTCGCCCATGGCAAAACATCAGAAAAAATACCACGATGTGCAGTCCGAACGACAAGAAAGCGTCGAAATTTCGGCAGAAGAAAGTATGCTTCAATCAAAATCCGAACTGACGGACGACGAAAAGACACGTCTTGTCTCCGCGCTCACGCCGATTTACGAAAAATATGCCCCGGATTTCGTTGAAATGTTTGGGCTTGAACGAACCGCGGAAATATTCGATTATTCGTCCGACATTGCAAAAATCACCGCGACGCGTCAAAAAAAGCTCCTCTTTGCCGAGCTTTTGATGGAAGATTCTCCCGTTTTATGCCGCATTTTCGGGATTGAGCTTGCGCGATTCACGGTCGGGAACAACAACTACGATGTTGAAAACGATTTTCACGGGATTTATTATCTTTACGGCATTGTCGGCTTAGGCGCGATGCTCATTTTCATCGGATATTTTGTGTTTATCGCGTTGCGTGCGGTCGTCTCGAAGAAAAGCCGCGCGACGGTACTGCGTTACATAAAAACGCTCGACGCGCCCGCGTGGGCGATCTCGCTCGTTATGCTGCTTGCACACGCCGTCTTTACCGCAGGTGTGCTTCGCCGTCCCAACGCATCGTTTTACCTTGCCGTATCGCTTGCGTCGGTGTATTATTTGATAAAAATCAAACCGACGGAGGGCAAAAAATGAAGCTTTCCGTTATCATCCCGGCATATAACACGGCAAAGTATCTTCGCGAATGCGTCGGCTCCGTAAAAGTCGTAGACGAGGTTGAAATCATCCTCATCGACGACGGCAGTACGGACGGCGAAACAGCCGCGCTTTGCGACGAACTTGCGGCTGTAGTTCCCTGCGCGAAGGTCATCCACACAGAAAATCGCGGACTCGGCGCGGCGCGCAACCTTGGGCTCAGACTCGCGCAAGGCGATTACGTCCTCTTTCTCGACAGTGACGATCTTTTAGCGGACGGCGCTACGGAAACGCTCCTCAAAGCAACCGAGCACGGTGCGGACGTGATCGCGTTCGGCTTTTCCGTACGAAACGGCGACATTGATACGCTTCACAAGACCGAAATCAAGATGCCAAACGGTATTTTTTCCGTCAGTTCCGAGCCAGAATATCTGCTTTCGCTTCCGTCCGCTTGGTCAAGAGCATGGAAACGCACGTTCCTGCAAGGCTCCGGCATCGAGTTTCCGTCGCGACTGAGATACGAAGATTTGGCAACCGTGCCGGCTCTGCTCGCTACCGCCGAAACAATCTATCCGATCCATGACGCGCTTTACATCTACCGCCTCCGTTGCGACTCTATAATGTCCGATTCCGATCCAACGAAAAACCTCGAAATCATCACTGCGTTTGACACACTGCTTTTGAATTTCGATTGCCTCGGACTCACCGACCGTTTCAAGCGTGAGCTTGAACGGCTCGCTGTTGATCACATACTGCTTGCCGCATCCGTTCGTGTTCTGTCCGGCGGCGGAAAGGCTGCAAGGCGCACGGCGGAGAGCTTTACGGATTACGTTCGCTGTCGCTTTCCTCAATTTAATGATAATCCCTATCTTTGCAAATTGAATGTGAGACAAAAGCTTCTTTTATCGTTGCTCGTCAAGTGTCACTTTCGCCTTGCACAGCTCTGCACAAAGGCATACAAACGCTTACATTAACAAAAAAGACCGCATCGCGGTCTTTTTTTGCTTCAAACCGTTGACTTAACGACAAAATACGGATAAAATTAAATCGTACAAGCACAATTTTTCAATGTTTATTCTGGAGAACCGACATGGACAATAACAACCGCAGCGGTTGGCTGTATCTTATACCCGCAATCCTTTTTCTTGCCGTATTCTTGGTATATCCGCTGATAGACGTTTTCGTTTATTCCTTTGAAGAAAGCTACAATTCCGCCTCGCAGACCTTCTCCGGCGTGGGAACTTTCAACTATTCCTATGTTTTGCATGACACCTACTTCATACAGGCGCTCAAAAACACCTTCATCCTCGTAATTATCACCGTGCCCGTGTCCACGGGGCTTGCGCTTTTGATATCCCTCGGCTTAAACTCGATAACAAAGCTCAGAAAGCTCTTTCAAACGGTATATTTTCTTCCTTACGTCACAAACACGCTCGCCGTCGGGCTTGTGTTTATGATTCTTTTCGAAAAAACTCCCTACACGGACGGTCTTGTTAACATAATCCTCGGACTTTTCGGTATGTCGCCGATCGACTTTATCGACGGCCCCTACGCCGCAAAAATGCTTGTTCTGTGCATATACACGATTTGGATCGTTCTGCCGTTCAAGATTCTGCTTTTGACCTCCGCGCTTGCCTCCGTCAATGAAACGTATTACAACGCCGCAAAGGTTGACGGCA
>CAYWAD010000011.1:0-26428 GCA_964456045.1 uncultured Lachnospiraceae bacterium | reverse complement strand
CTACGATGTGACCGCAGTTGGAGCACTGCCAGATCATTTCGTTGTCGCGCGAGAACACGAGACCACCCTTGACGTTCTCAAGAAGCTTGAGGTAACGAGCCTCGTGCTCCTTTTCGATAGCGCCTACAAGCTCGAACTTTGCGGCGATGTCGTAGAAACCTTCTTCGCGAGCAGTCTTTGCAAACTCAGCGTACATATCAGTCCATTCATAGTTTTCGCCTTCGGCAGCTGCTTTGAGATTTTCCTCTGTCGTGCCGATGCCGCCGAGAAGCTTGAACCACATCTTTGCGTGCTCTTTTTCGTTATTAGCTGTTTCTTCGAAAATCTTAGCGATCTGAACATATCCGTCTTTCTTTGCCTTGGATGCAAAGTACGTGTATTTGTTGCGCGCCTGAGATTCGCCTGCAAATGCAGTCTGGAGGTTAGCTTCTGTCTTGGAGCCCTTGAGTTCGGGCTCTACTTCGACGAATTTTTCGCCCGGAACTTTGCAAATGGGACATTTGTAGCCATCCGGAATTACATCGCCTTCGTAAATGTATCCGCATATGGGACATTTCCACTTTTTCATAATTTTATCATCCTTTCGGTTATCTAATAAAGTCGAATTTTAAGAAAGATTCTTAATTACAAGTAAATTATAACACAACATGATGCCACTGTCAAGAGGCAAATGAAGATTTTTAGGAATTATTATTAAAAATTATTTTGCAGAAACCGTAAGCTTTTGCGCCGCTTCCTTGAGAATTCCGCGCTCGGAAAAAGGCGTGTGTTCACCGAATAAAAGTTGAAAGTTCTCGTGACCTTTTCCGGCAAGCAACACAATATCGCCGGGCTTTGCCTCGCTTACGGCGTATTCTATCGCCTCTTTGCGGTCGGGTATGCAAACGTACGGAGTCTCCGACTCGCCGAAACCGGACAAAATATCCTTTATGATGTCCATCGGGTCCTCGTAATCGGGATCGTCTGCTGTAAGTATGCACAGATCCGCAAGTTCCGATACGGCAGAGCCTATCGGCGCACGGCGCGAAAAAGTTCTGCCGCCGACGCTTCCGACGAGAACGATCAATCTTGACGGCGAATATTCACGCAAAACGGACAGTGCGGAGCGAATGGAGAGCTCATTGTGAGCAAAATCAATGACGAAAGTTGCGTAGGGAAGCGTGTCAACGACTTCGAAACGTCCCAGCGGCGAATACGCTTCAAGCGAAGCCGCAATGCTCTCGAACGAAACGCCGTAATGCTTGCATACCGCAATCGCAAGCAGGGCATTGTAAACGGAAAATTCGCCGGGCGAGCGCAGACGTATTTTGTGGTCTACATCGCAGAAGCGGCACAAAAAATCAATGCCGAGCGCACTGTCGCTTCGCCATTTTGAGGATGAGTGACCGATGAAATCCGCGTTGGATTTGGTCGAAACGGACTGCGCAAGCGCGGACGCACCGCGGAGCATGTATTCGGCGTTGGCATCGTCCTTGTTGTAAACGATGAAATTGCAACCGAAATCACGGAAAAGACGCGCCTTGCAGTCGCGGTAATGGTCAAAATCTGGATGCTCATACGGGCCGATGTGGTCGGGCGAGAGATTCGTGTAGACGCAGGTGTCAAATTTTACGCCGTAAACACGGTCGCGGTAGATCGCCTGAGACGAAACCTCCATAACAACCGTCGTTACGCCGGAGGCAAGCATTTTTCGGAAATACATGTGCAGATCCGTCGATTCGGGGGTTGTGCGCAAGGATGATGTACGAATTCCGTCGAAAATAACGCCGGCAGAGCCGATGTAACCGGTTTTGATCCCGGCATTGTTGAGAATTTCGTGAATCAAAAGCGCAGTAGTGGTTTTGCCCTTTGTGCCCGTTATGCCGATTATGCAGAGCTTGTCCGCAGGACGACCGTAAAATTCGGCTGAAACGAGCGGAAGCGCCAAACTTGTGTTCTCGGTAAGCATGATTGCCGCGTCGCGGGGAAGGTCTATTTCATGTTCGCACAAAAATGCACGACAGCCGCGTTCGTATGCGTCGCGAGCGTACTTGTGCCCGTCCGTGATGCTGCCGTTTATGCAAACGAACAGCGTTCCTCGCGCGGCAATGCGAGAATCGTATGAAATGTGGTCGATATTTTCGTTTTCAAAGCCCTCCGGAACTGATATATTCAGCCCTGAAAACAATTTATGTAAAATCATTTTTCGTCTCCGTTAGAGTGTTTTGTATGCCGAAAGAAACTTATCCGAAAAGCCGACAGGTGTGCCTCCGCACGCGATTATGGATTCATACGCAAGAGTTTCGAGCGAATCGACAATACGGGGGTCGTTTTTCGGCGCGGCAAGCGGAAGCTCCGTGCAGCCGAGAATCAAACAGTCGCAGCCGTCAGCGAGCATATATTCGGAAATTTGGGCGAATATTGCCTCTCCGCCCTGCTTGCCCGACTTGACGTAATCGTAAATGACGGACGTAACAAGCTCTTGAATGTGCTTCGGCGGCTCTACGCAGTCGATCCCGTACGCGGCGAGCGCATTTTTGTATGAGCCGATCTTTACCGTTCCTTCTGTCGCGAGAAGACCGGCGTGCTTGAAGCCTCGACCGTAAACGTGCTTTGCTGTGATTTCAACGATGTTCAGCACCGGAATGCCTGCGGATTCGGCAATTTCCTTGTGAAAATATTGCGCCGTGTTGCACGGAATTGCGATAATTTCCGCGCCCGAATCGCGAAGATGCTTTGCATCGGCGCACATCATCGGCAACGGCGAAACCTCGCTTTTTCCGAGAATGAAATCCGTCCTGTCCGGAATTTCGGCGTTACTTGTAATGATTATTCGGAGATGCTCCGAGTCCTTTGCGGCGAGAGTTCGCTCCGTTATAAGCTCGTAAAAACGCACAGTCGCCATAGGACCCATGCCGCCGAGAATCCCCAACGTCTTTTTTGAACTTTTCAAGCAGGAACACCTCCCGATTTAAGAATTGATTTTGTATTTTTTGTATTGCCTGAGCATCATAACCGCAACGCAGGCAAGCCGAAGCGGACGCGTCAAAAGATCGTGCGTGTAGCGCAAGGACGATGCCTCAGCCCCCTCTTTTTTGAGCTTTTTCGCAAGCTTTGCGAGCGCGGGATTTGCTGTGTACGAATAAACGACGCCGAGCGGAATGTTATGCCAGAAAACGCACTTTTGCACCTCGAAAAACGGCTGCTCTAAGCCGTTTACAAGGTCATCAACCACGCATTTCGCAAGGTTTGCACCTGCGGCAGTGCAGTAGTAATTGCTTCTGCCCTGACGCAAATTCATATCAAAAGCAAGATATCTGCCGCTTGCCGCGTCGTATTTTACGTCAAAATTGCAAAAACCCGTGTAGCCTTCGCCTTCGAGCATTCGAATGAGCGGAGAGGTAACCTCCGGCGCGTATTCCGTGATGATTGCGGAGTGATTGCCGATGCCCTTTGGCGTGTGCTCCTCAAGCAAAACATGACCGAGACAAGCCATTTTTACCTTAGCGTCGCCGTTTGAGTAAGTCGTGACAACTCGCATACCGTCGTCACCGCCGATGATCTTTTCCTGGATGATTATTCGCTTGTCGTAGCCGGATCCGAAAATGTCGGAAACGATACGCTCCGCATCGGATTGATCTTTCGCGAAGTAAACCTTTCTCATCCCGTCAAACGGGTGATGCCAATACGCCGCAGATGAGGACGGCTTGATGACAACGGGGAACGCAAAGCCCTCTTGCGTAAGGTCGCAAGGAAGCTCATCTGCGGAGCCGATGATGAGAGTTTTTGGGTAGGGGATTCCGTATTTTTCGCACATGAGATAAAAATCTGCCTTGTCTGCGAAAATGTCTCTGCAATGAGCCGAGGCGTACGGAATTTTATAATCCGGAAGCGCATTTTCGGATTTTAGGTCGATTATAAGCGAAACGTAATCGTCCGTGCAGCCGAAAAGGATGAGATTTTCGTCCTTGTGAGCCTTGGCGAAGTCCGTCAGGACGGACAAAAGACGCGTCTTATCGTCGATATCCGAAACGTATGTAGGGATCACGATGCCGGAATATTTTGTTGCGGAAACGGCGTAACGTCCGAACAGGTAGCTTTTTACACCGTAAGCTTCGTGAAAAGCTCTTGCGAGATTGTATGCGTTAAGGTCGCCGCCGATTAAAACGGGTGTTATCGCGGACATACCGATTACTCTCCTTTTGTTGAATTCTTTTCGTATTTAATGAAAAATTCGCGGTACCAGGTGAGGAATGTGAACAAAACCCAGATTTTACGTTGGTTGTTTGCTTTGCCTTCCTTGTGGTCGTTAAGCAATTTCATAAGCTCGTCTGCCTTAAAAAATTCAGCCGCATAATCTGATGTGAACTGTTCCTTGACGATGTTGTAGAATTTGTCCTCGCGAAGCCACATTTTGATAGGCACGGGGAATCCCTTCTTCGGGCGAGTAGCCCATTCGTCGGGTAGAGTGCGGTTTGCGGCGGCACGTAGGACGTATTTCGTGCCATTGTCATTGATCTTGTACTTCGCAGGCACGCGACTTGCAGATTCCATAATCACGCGATCGAGATACGGCACGCGAAGCTCGATTGAATGTGCCATCGACATTTTGTCAGCTTTGAGCAAAATGTCGCCGGAAAGCCACAAGTTGAGATCAAGGTACTGCTTTTTAGTAAGTTCGTTCTTGTCCGCAACCTTGGCGTAGACTTCTCCCGCAACCTCAAGCGCAGACGGTCCGTGACGGTATTTTTCGTTCAAAATTGAAACGGCTTCCTTCTCGGAGAAAACTTTCGCCTGACCGATAAAGTATTCTTCGGGGCGCTCGCCGCCCTTGATAATGAAGTCGTGTCCCTTGAAATAAGGCAACTTTTTTGCCGTTATCGCCGCCGCACGACGAACGAAACGTGGCAGCTTTTTGTATTTCTTCATCGCAGGGGTGTCGTCGTACCATTCGTAACCGCCCCAAATTTCGTCTGCGCCTTCACCGGAAAGTACAACAGTAACGTACTGCCGTGTCAGCTTTGAAAGAAACCAAAGCGGCACGGACGACGGATTTGCCTGTGGCTCGTCCATGTGATACTGAATCGCAGGAAATGCGTCGAAGCATTCGTCCGCGGTTATGATTTCGGCATGATGCTCGATTCCGAGAAGCTCGGAAAGGCGCATCGCCTCGTTTGTTTCGTTGAATTTGTCAAATCCGAAGCCGACGGAGAAGGTGTGACGAGGTATAAGTGTTGCGGTGATGTAGCTTGAATCTACGCCACCGGAGAGGAAAGAACCGACGGAAACATCGCTGTGCTTGTGGAGCTCGACGGATTCGCGGACCTCAGCTTCAAGCTCGGAAACGTACTCGTCAAAGCTCTTGCTGTCGTCCTCGTCAAAATCAATGTCCCAGTAGCGTTTGATTTCGATTTTGCCGCCCTTGAATTTGAGCGTGTGCGCCGGAGGAAGCTTGTTTATTCCGCGGAAAAACGTCGTGTTTCCGGAGGAGTATTGAAAAGAAAGATACGGACGCAGAGCATCCGGATTGACTTCGGGCGTAAGATCGGGATGTTCGAGCAGTGCCTTTATTTCACTTCCGAAGACGAGATCGCCTTTTTCGGTCAAAGCATAGTAAAACGGCTTGATTCCGAAGAAATCGCGAGCGCAAAACAGCGATTTTTCCTCTCTGTCCCAAATGGCAAAGGCAAACATGCCGCGCAGACGGTCAACAATCGCTTCGCCGTACTGTTCGTAGCCGTGGATGATGACCTCTGTGTCGCATTTTGTTTTGAAATTGTGACCGAGCGAGAGCAATTCCTCGCGCAGATATGCAAAATTGTAAATTTCGCCGTTGAAAACGATAGTGTATCTGCCGTCCTCGTTGTGAAGCGGCTGAGAACCTTCTTCAAGGTCGATTATCGAAAGACGTCTGAATCCGAGGGTTATGCCATCGCCGAGATAGCTTCCGCCGCTGTCGGGGCCGCGGTGAAGGATTCTGTCCTGCATACATTCTATAACTTTTTTATTGTTTCGGGTAACGCCCGAAAAGCCGATGAAGCCGCACATAGATAATAGCTCCGTATATATAAGATTTGCATCAAAGCATTAAAATACATTATATTATAACATAGATTTACGTTAAAATAAATACAAAAAGCGAAGGAGCTGTAAAAAAACTCGTTTTTTTGCCTTTGTACGGGAGTTTGAATCCAATCTGTTAACGGTTTACGGCTGAAATTAAAGTTTCTGTTAATATTGAATTTTGCGCTCAAACTCGTGTTGACTTAACGGAAAATTTAATATAAAATGTGAAAGATAAATTACGGAAAGGTGAAATATATGGATTATATTAATAACATCAAGTATTTTATGCCGCAGAAGAACCTTTGGAAGATAATCGGTATCGTTGTTGCGATTCTCGGAATTCCGTTTTTCTTCATCCGACGCGGCGGCGCTATGACGGGATGTGTTATCATCGCAGTCGGCGTGTGCATCTTTGTTTTCGCAAAGGATTCACGTCCGTCCGATTCGGATATTGATAACGCCGTTACAAAAAAGATAAAGAACGTTGACGAGCTCGCGCGTAAGGGCATTGACCTTCGCGAAAAGTTGATAAAGGCGTTCCCTCCCGTTATGTTCAGCGATTTTGATTACAGCGGAACCGAAGACGGCGATGTTCAGGTTCAGCGCGGTCAGGACAGAAAGTTCCGCTCGAATAAATATTCCGCGGCTGAGATTATGTTTGCAACCGAAAAGCTTCATATTTTCCTGTACAGCTTTTATCTGACTAAGGAAGAGGACACCGAAAAATATTTTGAAGCCAAATATACGGATCTTCAAAATGCCGTAATCGAAAAAAGAACAAAAAAGTTCGAAGTTCCCAAGGGAAAAAAGACGGAAAGTGCCGAAATCGAGCATTTCTCAATCATAGTTCGCGACAATAACGGCGAGATTATCTTTGAAACGCCTGTTCACGAGGGCGCCGATGTAGACAAAACCGTTGATATTATCAACAGACTCATTGAGTCCAAAAAAGCCGAGCTTGAAGCAAACGCATAAACAAAAAATAAGTCCCCGACATATGCCGGGGACTGTTTTTTTATTCTGCCGCGTCAGCGGTTGATGAAATGTCGTCGTTTTCGTCTTTCGAAAAAGTTTCGTCGTCGGAATAGTACGGATCGATCATGTACTGCTTGATCTTGGGGTACGCAACGTAGCTTTCAATGAACATAAGTGTCGCGGGAACGATGATGAACGGCAAAATGACACCGATCGGGGTGTACATTCCAAACATAAGATAGTTGAACGCGAGAACTATTATGAATCCGAGCAGACCCATAAGGTTGCGTTTGATTCCGAGAAGCGCAAAAATGAGCGAATTCTTGAGGATCTTGAAGATCGAAAGGTCAAATGTAATGAGGATGTGATACATGTAAAAACGCATCATAAAGTAGACGATGAACATCAAAATCGACATATAGAACATGATGTACATCGAAGTTGACGTGAGATTGTTAAAGAAATAGTAAACGTCGTATCCGAGCAAAAGCATCGCCGCAAGATCCAATATGCCGAGGATAAGACCTTGCTTGAAGTTCTTTTTGATCGCATAGAAAAAGTCCTGAAGCATAAATACCGGTTCTTCCTTGACCATGTTTCTGCAAATATACGTTATGCCTACGTTAACAATGCCGAACGTGAAAAACAAAAGTGCGGTGAGCGCGAGGAAAACGAGCGTCGTGGTTGTGTTTGCCGTGATCGGAACCTGGATTCCGAAAATGCCGTAAAGGGCGGCGGTGGCGAACGAATCCTTCATCATTTCAGCACCGTAAAGCGGAGCGAAGACCTGATAATACGGAGCGGATGATTCAATTCCGAAGTAGCCGGCTTTGTAAATGAAATAGAAAAATATCGGGAAGTTGCCGAAAACCATAATTAAATTGACGCTCAAAAGATTTGAAAGTTTGCGCCAATATAACTTGAAAAAGTTAGCCACACCGGGCTTTTCGAGTATCTTGGGTTCGTCCTTCGCAACGCCTTTCCCGTCAAGATTGTAGCGATTGAACCAGCTAAAGCTCCTTTTTTCTTTCTTTTCTTTTGACATGTTTAAACCTTTCCTTTTATATGAAAGCGCTCGGCAGTAAAATTAAAATCTCGACGAGGATTAAGCATCCGAGAGCTGACAGAATCTTTATAAAATAAGCGAATATTTCCGATGCTTTGGCGCGATAGCCGGCTTCACGGACACTGTCCGAAAAAAGAAGCGCAATGTACGCGGAATATCCGAAAAATGCGATTGAAATAAGGCTTGATGCGACAGCGGCTGCGATTTGATATGAACCAACATTAGCTCTGAACACGAAAATCACACATACCGAACTGCAAAACGCTTGCATCGCGGTTGCCGAAAAAACAAGCTTGTCGCCGAAAATTATCGCAGGCGAAATCAAGAGAAAAAATGCCGCATACAGTTCGTCCGAGCAAATGCCGGACAAAGCCGACATAAAATTGTCGAGCGTTGCGTCAAAGCCGAAGAAACTTGCGTAATTCTTTGCAGCTTCCGTCAAAATATCCGAAAAATTCTTCGTGAAAAGCGGAATGTACGCCGCCGAAACTGCGCATATCGCGCCGCAAAAAGCCGCGAGCGCGAGAGGTATAACGTGTTTTTTTGAAGCTTGGGATATAACTTTGTCCCAAATAACGGTACAGCACGAATCGTTTGCTTTTCCCGAAATGTTCATTTGCCGCCTCCGAGGTTGGATTCGGTACAGTATATGCCGGCAAATACAAACATATTACGTTGCATGTAATAATATTAACACAAAATCGTCGGAATAGCAATCGGAGTCAAAGAAAATTTACCTTTTAATCGTTCCGTACTTGAAAAGCAGGGGAAGTAAGCTTATAATATATGTAAATGTGCGAAAAAGGATGGGAATTTTTATGGATATGTCATTGATCAGGCGAGTTTTTTCATCCGTTCCCATGCTTGAGACAGAGAGGCTCATTTTGCGTAAGCTCAAACGCAGTGATGCCGAGGATATGTACGAATATTCGAAAAATCCCGAAGTTACTCGTTATCTTCTTTGGATGCCGCATCCGTCCGTAAAATATACCGCGCGCTATCTTGCCTATCTTCAGGAGAGATACGCTGTCGGCAAATTTTTCGATTGGGCAATCGTCGAGAAAGATACGGGAAAAATGATCGGGACTTGCGGTTTTACCTGCTTTCACGAGGAGCATAACAGCGCCGAGTGCGGCTATGTCCTCAATCCCGACAGATGGGGGCAGGGGATCGCGGCAGAGGCGCTCGGAGCCGTTATGGATTTCGGATTTATGACGCTCGGACTTCACCGAATCGAATGCAGATATATGAAAGGCAACGACAGAAGCAGACGTGTGATGGAAAAAGTCGGTATGACTTACGAAGGAATGATGCGCGATTTGATGCTCGTCGGCAAAGAATATAAAACCGTCGGCGTTTGCGCCATCCTTGCGGATGAATACGTTCGCAACACATACAAAAACATTGATGCTAATTTCGGTGATTCAAATACATGTCGGAAAGTGTGACAAACTCATACCCGCGCTCTTTGAGCGTGGGTATTATTGTTTCCAAAGCTTCCGCCGTGTGCGATTCTCCGCAAATATAATCGTGCATGAGTACAATGTCGCCGCCGCGGATGTTTTCCAGCACTTCGGTTACGATCTCGTTCTTGCTCCTGTGGCACCAGTCAAGAGTGTCAATGCTCCAAAGCGCGATGATTTGACTGTCCGCTTTTGCCGCGGAAATCACGTTTTCGTCGTATATGCCGCCGGGCGGACGCAGAAAATGTGCCTCGCATTCGGACACGGAAAATATCGCGTTCGCACCGCGAGAAAATTCCGATCTGACCTCACAAACGCTCATTCCCGAAAGAAAAACATGAGAATAGGTGTGGTTGCCGATTTCGTGCCCGTTCGCGATGACGCGAGAGACGATTTCTGGGTAAAGCTCGGCATTTTTGCCGATCATAAAAAAAGTCGCCTTGACTCCGTAACGCTTGAGTATTTCAAGGATAATGTCTGTTTTGGTTTCGTCCGGTCCGTCGTCAAATGTCAGGGCGACTGTCTTTTCGCCCGAACCGCGATAAATGTCTCCGCTGATCCAATCGGCGGCACAGCACTCGACGGAAAAAAACGCAAGCGTCAAAATTGCGGCGAAAATGTTTCGAATCAGGCGCTTCATCTCGCTTCTTTTTGCGCGGTCAATTCGTCAAGCGTGCCGAAACGGTAGCCGTCGGCGCGGAGCGTGTCGATCAGCGTTCCCAAAATATCGGCGTTAGTTTTTGACGTCGGATGCAAAAGCAGCACCGCGCCGTTGTGGATGTTGTCAAGGATGATCTTTAACGCATCTTCCGCGCTCGGTTGCTTGTCGTTGTCCCAATCTGCGTAAGCGAAACTCCAAAAGATCGTTTTGTAGTTTAGTTGCTCGCAAAATTCGAGGTTTTGCTCGCTGAATCTGCCCTCGGGAGGACGATAATATTTAGGCATTTCTTCGCCCGTCAGCTCCGTGTAACAGGCTTCAAGCGCGGCTAATTCGGCTGCAAATTCGTCAAAATCGCAAACCGCGGACATATCCTTGTGTCGGCAGGTGTGGTTGCAGATCAAATGCCCCTCGTCCCTCATCCGAAGTACAAGTTCGGGATTTCGAACGATGAGATTTTCAAGTATGAAAAAAGCGCCTGTCGCGTTTTTTTCATTAAGCGTGTTAAGAATTCGCTCGACATTGCCGTTTTCGTAGCCTGCGTCGAAAGTCAAATATACGACCTTATCGTCAACCTCTGCATCTGTGTGTTTTTTATCAACGTAATAGCCTTGATGCTCCGAGATAAACGACATCGACGTTTCAAGCTTCGGCTGGGAGTGATCCTTCGTCCGCATAACGTACCAATTGTGCGCGGCGGTGCTTGAAGTTGCGGCGTTCGCCGGTACGGCTGACGTAAAAAGTATAAGCACGGCGGAGAAAAGCGCCGTTAATGATAAAATCAGTTTGTTTTTGTTTGGCATAAAGTTTTCCGCTCCAATCTTTTCGGTTCGGATTTATTTTTTGCCGAAAAACAGAAAAAACACTATGAAAATAAATGAAATTTCAGATTCAAAAATCGGTTGCGTCTATGATGAAATCGTTCGCGTGAATCGTTCCGCAACCGTAAATGCGACTTAAAATCGCAGCAAGCGCGGAATTATCCGCACCGCAGTGCCCTTCAAGGCTGACGTTGAAGCATTCATTTGCGGAGATACGCATGTCAATTTCGGCTAAAAGCGGAAGCAGAGACGCAAACGAAACGTGCATAACTCTGTATGCAGGGCGGTAAAGCGCGTTATAGTCGCTCGAATGATGTAGCGCGCCTTTGCCCGCTTCAAAATATTTTTTGAGAAATTCTGAGTATTCACAGCGCGAAAACGGCGCCTGTTTTTCGTCGATCAGCGAGTAAACCTCATGTAGCTTTGATTCGAAAGCGTGTTCGCTCCCCGAAAACATTTCCGCGCTCATAATGAATATTTGCGTCAGCGTTTCGGGTGAAAGCTCCGCCGGAAGCGACGCAAGATTGAAACGGCAGGCATCGCCGCCGATGAATTCAACCGTCGGTATGTTTTCGTCGCGCACGGTGCTCGCAAGTTCGGCTTTCAGGCGATTGCAAGCGTAATTCTTGTCCGCGATCAGATGACCGGGACCGAATTCGCTCTGGAAAATGAGTTTGACCGTGTCTTGAGGAGTCATTTTCGGATAGCGCAGAAAATGCGCTTTCAATGCGTCTTTCGTCGAATATTTCATATAAAACCTCAATGGATTACTGCCGGTTGCAACAGAATTCCGTTTTCTTTTATGTCGATTATGCCGTAAAAGCCGTTTTTCGCGGCACCTGGATTGAATAAATACAGCGGCTTTTCGCTGTCCTCGGCAGGAACGTAACGCTCGTACCGCTCGTGTGTGTGCCCGAAAACCGCGATGTCCGCGCCCTTTGCTCGTGCGTATGCAATCAAAGTTGACGTTGACAGCTTAACGCCGAGTCTGTGTCCGTGAGTGAGCAGCAACCTGTAACCGCCGACTTCGATAAGCTCGGTTTCGTCAAGCTCCGACGTGCCGAAAAGCGAACGCGGACTGTCGCAATTGCCGCGAACCGCGCGAAAAGCGACGTTCGGATATGATCTTGACATAAGCATAAACGAATGAGCGCCGTCGCCTGCATGAAGCGCAAGCTCGGAATTGGAACCGTGGAGGTCAAGCGCACGTTTTATCGCTTCGTCCGAACCGTGCGAGTCCGAAAAAACAAGTATTTTCATAGCCGCGTAACTCCTTTTGAAATGGTGCATATACTTTTATTGAACGCTCGTGAAAACGGCGAAATACAGCTTGAAGGTGAGGTAAAAAGATGAAAATAGACAAGGCAACGGTAGATAAGCTTTTGAAGCAGAATGACGAACAGCTCTGGCGAACGGTGCAAATGATCGCAACGTCGGGCGGACTTAATCTTTCCGGCGTTTCGCGTCCGAAGGATCTGTCAAAGCTTCGCTCCGCGCTCTCCGGCTTGACGGACGGCGACATCAAACGCGCGACAGAGATCATAGAGTTGTATAAACGAAACGGAAAATGACGGGTACTGAGCCGAGAGGCGCATTAAGCGGACTTGTCGGAAGCATCGGCGAGCTTTTGAAAAACAGGGCGGTGGTGGAAGCCGTTATCGCAGGGATCGGGGCTTTTTCCGCCGCAAACAAGGTCAAAACAAAAAACACAAGCTCGGACGGCATTGATTTTTCAAGCGTCATTGATATGTTGCCGCAGATAATGCCGATCTTGAGCCTTTTTACGCAAAGTGACGGCGGAATTTTCGGTAATTTCGGTTCCGCAGAGGGGAAAGAGGCTGTGCTTCAAGCGGTAGCGGAAAACGAAACCGACGCAATGGAAACCGCCGTTTCCGAAGCGGATGCTATTGAAACCGATGTGTCCGGAACGGAGACATCTGCCGAAGCGACGGAAGTGAGCGCCGTGAACAAAATCGGTGCCGTTTCTTACGCAAGCCAAAAGGAAAACAGAGAAAACCTTCTGCTTGCGCTTCGACCGTTTTTATCCGAAACGAGAGCTGCGGCAGCGGATGCGATCATCAGCGTGAATCGCATTTCGGGATTTTTAGGCTGAAAGAGAGGTGGATGCTATGTATATCAGCGGTCAACGTGATGTCGGGCGCCGCCGCGCCGAGGAAATAAGCATACCGGAGCGATATTCCGGCAATGCATTTCCCGGTCAGACCGAAAATTTACGTTCGGATTCGGGGGCGCTCGAAGAAGCAGAAGCCGCGTTCAAGCGCGGATATGTATTCGAAGACAATACGATTGAAAGCGAATCGGAACCACAGGCGGTTTCAATCGAAACCGAGGTAAGTGCGGTTCAGACCTCCGCACCGGAAAGCGAAGCGATTACGGTACATAAAAAAGCAGCACCGAAACGACAGGGCGGCCTTTTTGATCGGCTGACGAACGAAAATATTATACTTATTGCGTTAATTTTGATCCTCTGGGACAGCAAAGCGGATGATGAGCTGTTATTGATGCTGATTATCCTGTTCTTCTGCTGAAAAAGGAAATGCGGCAGCCGAGATCGCGGCAATTTTCGAAATTGAAGCTTTGGCTTTCAAATAAGCCGGGTAATAATCGTGGCATTTGATGCAAAGCGTTAAGCGCAGGTGTCTTGTGTCACGATTATTTTCTGCTGAGAATTTGCATCCGGATGCGTTTGCCAAAGTTTCGGCAAAAATCAAATCTATATAGTGAGTGCCGTACATACGAATCGGATCGGTGAAATCGGACGTAAGCGCGGTTACGCTCACCATCGTAAAATCGCCTCTGTCGTCGATGTCAAGCTCTATTTTGTGATCCTGCGAGACGAACGACGCGGCGGACAGCATCGCGGAAACGATCAAATAAAAGCTGTACGGATCCGCGAAAACGACACTTTCTTCTGTTATTCCGCGTTCGGTTTCGATGACATTCCCGTAAACTGCAAGAAAATTCGGCAGTATATGCTCGTAAAACGAATCAAGCAGCTCGCGCAGATTATATATTTTTAGCTGCTGTATAATTCTGAATGAGGAATTGTTAGACGCAAGCATTTCGTAAAGCTCGGTGAATCTGCGCTTGGAGCGAGTGCTGTCCGATAGCGCATACGAAAAACTTTTTGCAAGCTCCGCGTATGATATTGACGTGATTTCCTTGTCGGAGCCTCTCGAAATATAAATTTTGCGTGTGCCGTTTACGGCTTCCTTTGTCAGGTCAAAAACCAACTTCGCTCCGCCGAGAACGGATGAACCGACGGAGAACGATCCGACACCCGTCGAAAGCGTCTGCTTGTAAAGCGCAAGCTCGTTCTCGTCGAACAGTGTTTCGATAGCTTCGCCTAAAGAAATAGCGGCGCAAAGATTATGCGCCGCTTCGTTATAGTAAATTATTAAACCGTTTTTATCGGTTATGATAAGCGGTATTTTTGAAAGCATGATTTTATTCCGATTGAGAGATAGTTTCTTCCGTCGTGACGGATGCTTCGGTTTCGATCGGCTCTGTTTCTGTCGGCTCGGTCGTTTCTGACTCGGTCGTTTCTGACTCGGTCGTTTCGGGGGCGGTTGTTTCTGGCTCGGTTGTTTCGGGTTCGGTTTCGAGCGGAATCGTTTCCGTTTCTTTCGGTTTTTCGGTTGACGACGTTGACTCTGTCGTGCTCGGTGCGGCAGTTTCCGCAGACAAAGGACGTTTAGTTGTTTCTTCTTCGTATTCAACATCGGAGCTGATGTCAGCCTCCGTTGTTTCCGGTGTCACGGGCGATAAAGAATCCTCGGATGTCGCCGCGATATAAAAATCGAGTGCACCTTTGGAATAAAGCACGTTAATTGCCTCACTTAGAGTGTAAGTGTACGTGCCGTTAAGCACAAAACGCAAGCCGTAAAGCGAAATATTGCCCTTGGCATACGAGAGAAATTCTTCGATTTGACCGTATATTTGCGAGAGAACGACGGTTTCTGTGGTTTCTTCGGTTTCTCCGTTTTCGTCCGTTGAATATACGGACTCGTTTGTTATCGAATAGGTCCAGTCAAGCCCAAATGTGTCGATCGCAAGGAAACTGATTTCGGATGAAATTTTTTCTAGCGCCAAGGCGTTTTTGTCAGTTGAGTAAACCTCGGGCGCAAAAGCGAATCCGATTTTTATACCCGACGAAGCAGACTTTAGTTTTCCCGCAAAAGCAAGAATTTCCTCTGCGTTAAAATCGTTTTCAAAGCCGGAAACGAGAACCTCGTCCGCACCGAGCGTGTAGGCTTCCGCGATTATCGCCGTGTCAAACAGATACGCCACTTCCTTTAACACGGGATCCTCCGGCTTCGAGGAGGTAAGCGTGTAATACGCAGTGACGGTCGGATTTATCCCGTATTCCGCGCCGATTGATTTGATTGTTTCAATCGTTTCGGTCAGTGAGGGCAGATTTGCGTTTTCCGACATATAAGAAAGTGTGACCGCAGCAGGGAAATAGTAAAGCAAAGAGCCGTCTTTTTCGATCGGTAGTGTTACCGAATCGAACCCCGACGCAAATATGTTGCGAAGCTGCACTTCAAGGTTTTCCTTGCTTGTTGTGTACGAAATGTCAAGACAGCCGGATCGAATGTGACCGTCCGCCTTGCCGATTGAGGAGACGCCGGAGCTTGTTTTTGTCGTTTCTTCCTCCGAATTTGTAACAGTGTCGAGAATCGACGGGCGATTTTCCTCGGCTTTTTGTTTCAGGTGATTGCCCAGAATGACGGTACCGATTATGCAGGCTATTATAAATACAACGATAAAGAGAACCGTTGTGTTTGGAGTGAGCTTTACGATATATTTGCTGTGTCTTCTCGGTATGCGTCGCCTTTTGAATTTAATCGGACGTCTGTACGCTCCCATATGTTCTCCTTTCGCTATAATTTAATGTGATTTTGCGTTTATTTTACAAATTCCGCCAGCGAAAGCATAAGCTCTGTGTCGGTTTCGGTAACCGTCAAAGCGTCCATCATAACTTCGACAATTTCCTGATACTTCCAAGTAAGATACGATTCCTTGAGTGAATCGTAGTTTTCACTGACATACGAAGCGTCAACTTCGCATCTTTGAATGATGTGGTAGCCGAGATAAGATTCAACAATTCCGCTGATCTCGCCGATCTCAAGCGCGAAAGCGGCTTCTTCGAATTCTTCGATAAGCTCGTTGTGCGTGAAATAGTAGCCGACGGGATTGATGATCATGTCGGTATCCTCACCGTATTTGGCGACAAGCGAGTCAAAATCGACGCCGAGCGTTGCGGAGTTGAGCGCTTCCTGCGCTCTTGCGTAGTTTGCCGCAATGTCCTCGCCCTCATCATTTCTTATGAGTATCTGCTTTGCGTGGCAGAAAACATCATCATCCTTGATTGCAAGCAGAACGGTTTCGTCGTCCGTCTTGATCACGCCCGCCGCGATAAGACGGTCGTAAAGCTCGCTATCACATTCGAAACGTCTCAAAATGAAGCGAAAAACATTATCCGTCATATATGCTCCGTCGAGGGATTCAACGTAAGCTTTAGTTCCGCCGAACTCGTTTTCTATGTAATCGTCTATCGTTTCGTCGATGATTTTGTCAATTTCGGAGCTGTACGGATCGATTCCGTAGTCCTCGCAAAGCTCAAATGTGGCGTAGCAACGAAGAATCGCGTTTACGGTTTTTTCTTTGATTATTTCAAAAACGGCGTTTGTGTCAACGTTTTCGTCATCCCAGTAGCTTTTGTCGCCGTCGTCGTATTCTTTTTTGTAATTCATAAAAAAGTAGCGGTATATTTCAAACGAAACCTCGGCGTCCCCGATTTTCATAACGGTTGTCAGTTCTTCCTCCGTGCTTTCCGGAATAGATGTGCAGGAGAAAAGGGAGGTCATTGTGAGCGATAATGCGATAAAAATGATCAAAGCTTTGCAAAAATATTTCATAACTTGCGAGGGAACCTTTCAAACATTAAATATATGCACAATAATACAAATATAACTATAAACCATAATTATGTCAATTGTATGAACTATCACTTTGCTTGACGTATAAAGTGAGCGAAAAATCTTTAAGAAAAGCAAAAAATTTAAGAAAAGTAAAAACTTTTCCGCAATAATGTGACGTGTCTTGAAAATGATAAAAGCGTGTGATATACTTAACTTGTTTATTGATATTTCATAAGCTTTTGAGGTGTTTATGGCGTTCGACAGAGAAAAAGTTACCCTCGGAGATATAATCGACGAGTTCGAGCTTGAGACAATATACCTTCCCGAAGACGGACGCGATCGCGAAATCGTGATTGCGGAAGTTAACAGACCGGGGCTCGCCTTCGCCGGCTATTTCAAAAAATTCGAGCCTGCAAGAATTCAGCTTGTCGGCATCGTTGAGCAGACGTATCTTGCCGACCTTGAGCCGGATCAGAGGCGAAACGTGCTTTACGAGTTTTTCGGCAAGCATCCCGTTGCCACGATTTTGACAACGGGCAAGCCGGCAAGCGAGGAAATGATCGAAATCGCAACATATTTTGATTCGCCGCTTTTAATGACGGATTCGCTTACGAGCAATTTTATGTCTGCGCTTATCGCGTCCCTGAATCTCAGGCTCGCGCCGAGAATCACGATGCACGGCGTACTTGTTGAGGTCTACGGAGAGGGAATACTCATCCTCGGTGACAGCGGAATCGGTAAAAGCGAGACTGCGATCGAGCTTGTCAAGCGCGGTCACAGACTTATCGCGGACGACGCGGTTATTGTTAAGCGTGTGTCTGCGGTTTCGCTCGTCGGAACGTCTCCGGAACTCATAAAATATTATGTTGAGCTTCGCGGAATCGGAATTGTCGATGTAAGACGTATCTTCGGTATGGGATCGGTCAAGCAGTCCGAAAAGGTCAATATGGTAATAAAACTCGAAAATTGGGATAAGGACAAGCAGTACGACCGCTTCGGTCTTGAAACGGAATATACCGAAATTCTCGGAATCAAAGTGCCGACGACAACGATCCCCGTTCATCACGGACGAAATCTTGCCGTTATTATCGAGATCGCGGCGATGAACAATCGCCAAAAGAAGATGGGGTACAATACTCCCGAGGAATTCAACAAAAAGCTTATTGAGCTTTACGGCGTCGATCCCGAAATCGCAGGCATAAAAGGTTAATAAACAAAAATCACAGAGTAGACGTGCGCGCGTAAAGTGCCGTTGGGACGGGGAGTTGCCCGACGGACGAAGATTTATTCGCGGTGCGTATGTCGCATCCCGCTGTTGCATAAGAGACTTATAAATATCTCCGATTGCAATGACGAAATTATTGCATTTGGAGGTATTATAATGCAAAAAAACACACACGCTCATTCAAAAGCATCGAAAACCGCGATGCTCGCCATGCTCACGGCTGTCTCCGTTGTACTTGGTATCGTATGCAAGAATCTGTTCACCTTCGGCGTGTGGTACAGATTTACGCTTGAAAATCTCGGCGTGATATTTGCCGGAATTTTTTTCGGTCCGTTGTCGGGCGCACTTGTGGGATTTGCGTCCGATATTATAAGCTGCCTGCTTTCGACGAATCCTGCCGTCAATCCGATAATCACCCTCGGAGCGGTATCGGTCGGAGCAGTCTCCGGTGCTTTGTCGCGCTATGTTTTCCGCGAACATAACGTAAAACAGTTTGCGGTTTCGGCGGCATCGGCGCATCTTGTCGGTCAGGTTGTAATAAAATCAATCGCCAAAATGGTGTATTTTTCGATGCCGTGGTACGGTTGCTTTATCGCCGTCGGTTTCAGCGCCGTCGCGTGCTTTGTCGAGGTGGCGGTTATACGTCTCCTTTGGAAAAATCACTACATAAATAAACTTATAATCGGGATAACATCAAAATGACATATACCGAAGCAATACAATATATACATTCCGTCACGTGGAAGGGAAGCGTTCCGGGACTTTCACGTATCACCGAGCTTTGCGAAAGCATCGGAAATCCGCAGGACTCGCTCTGTTTCGTGCATATAGCCGGAACGAACGGAAAAGGTTCGTTTTGCAGTATGCTTTCTTCTGTTTTAACGGAGGCGGGCTATACAGTCGGACTTTTTACATCTCCGTTCGTTAAGGAATTCAACGAGCGCTTCCGAGTTAACGGCAAAAATATATCGAATGACGAGCTTGCCGAAGTCACGGAGTTCGTTAAGCCTCATGCCGATAAAATGGCGGATTCACCTACGGAATTTGAGCTGATAACCGCAATCGCGTTTGAATATTTCAAGCGCAAAAAATGCGATATAGTCGTGCTTGAAGTAGGAATGGGCGGACGGCTCGACTCAACAAACATAATAAAAAATACCGTTTTGTCCGTTGTAACGGAAATTTCGCTTGATCATACCGCTTTCCTCGGATCAACTGTTGAGGCGATTGCAAAGGAAAAATCCGGCATCATAAAGGATAAAGCACCCGTTCTTTTTGCCGGAACGGACGAAAATGCCGCAGGGGTGGTTTCGTCCGAAGCGAAAAAGCATTTGTCGCGTTTTTATAAGGCGGATTATTCGAAACTTTCTGTCCTTTTCTCCGACGTGCACGGCAGTACGTTTGATTTTAACGGCGATCACGGCTTCCGCATTTCGCTCGCGGGCGAATATCAGCCGAGAAATGCCGCCGCGGTTGTTTCCGCTGTGGAAATTTTGCGAAATTCAGGTTTTGAGATAAGCGATTTTGCGCTTCGTTCGGGGCTTGAAAAGACAAAATGGCACGCGCGATTCGAGCTTCTTTCCGAAAATCCCGTCATCGTCTATGATGGTGGCCACAATCCGGCTGGCGTGAAGGTTACATTCAAAAGCGTGAAGTGTTATTTTCCTGAAAAACCGATAATTCTTTCGGGCATAATGGCGGATAAAAATTATAAAGAGGTTGCGCGGATTGCATCGGAATATGCGTACCGTGCGTATACTGTCAAGCCCATGGTTCCGCGCGCGCTTGACTCTCAAATTTATGCCGACGTCTACTCGGAATACGGCGTTTGTGCGGTGGCGTGTGATTCGGTTGAAGTCGGTGTCAGAGCGGCGATTGCAGCGGCGACCGAGGAAAAGCGACCGCTTCTTATTTTCGGCTCGCTTTATATGTATGCCGATGTTCTGTCGGCTGTTGAAAAAGTACTTTTCCCAAACGGAGGAAAAAGATGACAAATAAAATGCGAATTATCGCGATTTGCCCCATCTTGGCGATCACGCTTTCCCTGACTGCCTGTTCGGGCGGCGTCGCAACGCTGTATAAAGATGTGATGACGATGCTCGGCTTTGATATGAACGACTACGAAAACGAAGTTGCCGTTGAATTCTTGGACGATGACGACGAAGTGTATGAAAAAATCCGCGGAATCGTTTCTATCCTCGTTTACGACAGCGTTTATTTGTCGCCGTTTGAAACGACGAGAGAAGCCGCATCGGGGAACGTCGATGCAATACTGAATTATATGTTGAAATCGAGCTACTCGGCGTACAGCGGCAATTCGGAGCTTTTGAAAAAAGCCGAAGAAGTTTACCCCCAGTATCATATAACGACCTTGATCCCGAAAGAGGATTACGAAAGCTACGTTTACCGATATTTCGGTGGGGATTCGAGCGTGCAGCATTCGTCCAGCGCGCGATTTACATTTTTGTCAAAGGTGAATGCGTACACAACGACCGGTCAGCCCGCAGATTCAAATGTAGTTGTAAGCGTGACAAGTTGTGTTGAAACAACGCATACTTACCGCGCCGAGATAACGCTGTCCCAAAACGATGAGTCGGTTGATTATAAAGCAATGATTATGAAGCGCGACGACGGAACGCTTTATATGAAGTATCTCAGACTTGCGGAGGCAAGTACCGAAAATAAATAAACCGAGCGGAGGTGCGAACATGAAAAAAATATCTGTGCTCGGTATATGCTTGGCGATCATGTTGAGCTTGATAGCTTGTTCGGTGCAAACGGATTCTTCGGAAAATTATTTTGGCTTCAGCAAAAATGATTTTACAGTTGAAGAAGAAGCGGATGACCACGGCGGTTTTCTCGGAGACGGACTATACTATATAATAATGGATTGTTCAGCCAACAAGGAGAAAGCGTTGGAAAACGTGAGCGATTGGAACGAACTTCCTTTGTCTGAAAATCTCAGTCTTGTTATGTATGGCGGAGAAAAAGACGGAGAGATCTACGGCTACAATTTAGCGGAAGAAGCCAAAATACCGAATGTTGAAAACGGATGCTATTATTTTTATGACAGACATTCGGAAAGCTCGGATAGCAGCGATGACTCGGATCTGTTTTCAAGAAGCTCATTCAATTTTTCATTAGCCGTTTATGACAGAGATACAAATAAGTTTTATTATTTTGCGTTCGACACCTGATATGAAATTTGAATATAAAAATGACCGCTCGCTAATCGCACGCGCGAAAAGCGGACGGTCTTTTTTTATGCATATTTTGAGGGCTTTAATTCCCGAAAAATGAGTTGAAAATCTCAACTATGCGAAATTTTATTACGTAACGAGTGCTTTTTGAGTTCGTTATGAGCTTGTATTGCGACGGAGTGAATCCGGCTTCGATGAAGGTTTCCTCCGTTGAAACGGTGAAAACGCTCTCCCCGTCCGAGCGTTTAATCGCCGGGGACGTGCAAATGTCGGGAAACAGCACGCACCACCAGTTCGCGCCCTCGGCTTCGCCGATCATTACTCTGAGCGATGTGTAAGTCCCGGACGGTAGAATGACGGTGCCGTAGCTTTTGCGCGGATATTTTTCCTCGGAAAGCGTGACGGAAACGGGCGCGTCCGAACCGCGTTCCCGTATCGCTTCCGCAGCAATGCTTGAAATTTTGTCAAGAGACTCGGCAATTGCAGCTTCGGCTTCCTCTTTCGTGCTTGCGTCAGCGACAATTTCGCCGATACCGGAAAGGATGCTGTCCCTCACGAACAGCTTCAATTCCTGATCGGCTTCGCTGTCCGAATTGGCGAGTATGTGCAGACGTATGACCTCGTCATAGACGGATAAATCCTCGCAGGACGGCAAAAACGACATAACGCATAAGGTAACGAGAACCAGAATACAAAAACAAAGTATTTTTTTCATAATAATCTCCCGATAAATTCTTCATATAACTGAATATTGACGGAATTTTGCGTAAATATACGCCAAAAATCGCAAATACGTTGACAAAAGGCAGGACGTAATGATAAAATAAATCATTATTAAATGCGGAGGGGGAGAATTATGAGCCTTTATATTCCGGACGGCTACAGCTCTATTTTGAGTAACCGTCAGACACAGGTTGCCATAAAAAAAGTCAAAGATTTTTTTGAAAGAGATCTTGCAATACAGCTTAATCTTACCCGTGTTTCCGCGCCTGTTTTTGTGGATGCGAAAAGCGGACTGAACGACACGCTCAACGGCTACGAACGTCCCGTTTCTTTTGATCTGCCGAACGGGGACGAACTTGAGATCGTCCATTCTCTCGCCAAATGGAAGCGCAGTGCGCTTGCGGAGTACGGTTTTTCCGTCGGAGAGGGACTTTACACAGATATGAACGCGATCCGTCGCGATGAGGAAACGGACAATATTCATTCTGTCTTTGTCGATCAATGGGACTGGGAACGCATAATAAAAAAAGAGGAACGAACGAGAGAAACCCTCGAAAGATTCGTCCGCAGAATATATCGTTCTCTAAGACATACGGAAAATTACATCGTCGATGATTACGAATTTATAGACAGACTTTTGCCGGAGGAGATTACTTTTGTAACGGCAGAGGAGCTTGCGGAAAAATATCCCGACAAAACGCCGAAGGAGAGGGAATATGCCGCAGTTCGCGAACACGGTGCGGTGTTTATCATCGGAATCGGTGATAAACTCTCGGATGGCAAGCCTCACGACGGCCGCGCTCCGGACTATGACGACTGGACGCTTAACGGAGATATCCTCGTGTATTATCCGGTGCTTGACATTGCGCTTGAACTGTCGAGTATGGGCATCAGAGTTGACGAAGCAGCACTCGTGCGTCAGCTGAAAGCGAAGGATTGCGAAGAAAGACTTGCACTTCCGTTCCATAAAGCGCTTATGAACGGGGAATTGCCGTACACCATCGGCGGCGGTATCGGACAGAGCAGAATGTGTATGTTTTTCTTGAGAAAAGCGCACATCGGCGAGGTGCAGTCATCGTATTGGACACCCGAAACAAAGGCAGAATGTAAGCGTCGCGGAGTTGTCTTGCTTTGACGGAAAAATAATAAAAGTTTCAAAAAAAGATTGACATACGGTTTAAGTTGTGATAACCTAAAACAAAGGCACAGACGGAGAGTTTGTTCGGACGGAAAGCCGTAAAGAGAGCGCGCGGTTGGTGAGAAGCGTGTGGTGAGTAAGCCGAATGATGTCGCTTCGGAGCCGGCATGCAGAAATCAAGTAAGTGTGCACGTATGCCGCGTTAAGGCGAAAGGCTTAAATGAGTCTGAGTGGCGCGAAAGCGCAATTTGAGTGGTACCGCGGATTTATCCGTCTCAAGCTATATGCTTGAGACGGATTTTTTTATTGTATATTCTTTGAATTTTCAGAGGTGCAGGATGAACTATCAAGTTAAGGAAATTGCCGAGCGTATTCGTGCGCTCCGAGAAATTCTCAACATATCGACGGAGGAAATGGCGAAAGCTACCGAAGTCTCTCGTGAGGATTATTTGAAATATGAATCCGGCGATGCGGATATGAGCATTGCGTTTATGTATAACTGCGCGAAGCATTTAGGTGTCGAGGTTACCGATATCCTCGAAGGTAACAGCCCTACGCTTTCTTCGTTTACGATCACTCGCGCCGGCAGAGGACTTAAAACCTCGAAAAACAGAGACTTTGAATATACGCATCTTGCGCCTCTGTTCAAAAATAAGAAAGTCGAGCCTTTCCTCGTTACGGCATATTACAGCGAGGAGGAGCAGGACAAGCCGCTGCACCTCAATTACCATAACGGTCAAGAGGTTGACATAATAAAGAGCGGTTACCTCAAGATGCAGGTTGGAGATCATGTTGAGATCGCGTGCGCAGGCGACGTGCTTTATTACGACAGCTCAACTCCGCACGGAATGATCGCGACGGGCGGCGCGGACTGCGAATTTTACGCAATTGTCATCAACGGCGACGCGACGGGTAAATATATGGACTCGCATACAATGTCCGTTATTTCGCACAATTTGCCCGAAGAAACACCCGAAACCAAGCCGAGCACGGGCGAAAAAGACGTCGGCAGGCTCGGTGTTGCGGATAAATATGTCACGACGGAAACGGACAAGGACGGAATCTTTTTCCAAATTCGCTTCCACGACGATGAAAATTTCAATTTCGCATATGACATCATCGATGAGCTGGCGCGTTTGTCACCGACTAAGCTTGCTATGCTTCATCTTGACAAAAACAAAAACGAACGCCGCTTCACGTTCAAGGATATAAGCCGCGAATCGAATCGCACGGCGAATTACTTCAAAGCTATCGGAATTTCGCGCGGAGACAGGGTAATGCTCGTTTTGAAGCGCCATTATCAGTTCTGGACCGCGATGCTCGGACTTAATAAGCTCGGCGCGATTGCGATCCCTGCGACAAATCAGCTCTTGAAAAAGGATTTCGAGTATCGTTTCAACTCGGCAGGAATTTCCGCTGTTATATCAACGCCGGACGACGGCGTCCCGGACGAGATTGAAGCGGCACTCCCGACATCACCTACAATTAAAAATATGCTGATCGTCGGAGGTAAGCGCGACGGCTGGAGAGATTTCGATTCCGAAATCTTGATGTATTCGAGCAGACTTGAACGTGTGCCCGTCGGCGGAGACGATCCGCTTTTGATGTATTTTACGTCCGGCACCACGGGTTACCCGAAGATCGCGGTGCACAGTCATACATATCCGCTTGCGCATTATCCGACGGCGAGATATTGGCACTGTGTCGATCCGTCGGGCTTGCATCTGACAATTTCGGATACAGGTTGGGCGAAGGCGATGTGGGGTAAGCTTTACGGCCAATGGATGGCGGAGGGGGCGCTCTTTGTATACGATTTTGACCGCTTTGACGCTGCGGATATACTTCCGCTTTTCGCAAAGTACGGCATAACCACCTTCTGTGCGCCGCCTACGATGTACAGATTTATGATAAAGGAGGATCTCGGCAAGTACGATCTGTCCTCGATAAAGCACGCATCTATTGCAGGCGAGGCTTTGAATCCGGAGGTCTACGAACAGTTCAAAAAGCACACCGGAGTTGAGCTTATGGAAGCCTTCGGTCAGACGGAAACCACCGTCGTTCTCGGAAATTTTGACGGAATGAAGCCGAAACCCGGCTCAATGGGCAAGCCGTCACCGCTTTATAAGGTTAAGCTGCTCGATTCGTATGGAAACGATGTCGCAAACGGCGAAACGGGCGAGATCTGCATTGATACGAGCCGCGGCAAGCCGCACGGTCTGTTCTGCGGATATTACAATAACGAATCCGCAACCGCCGTAGTATGGCATGACGGCATTTACCATACGGGCGACACCGCGTGGCGCGACGAAGACGGTTACTATCACTATGTTGGTAGAGTTGACGATTTGATCAAGTCGTCGGGCTATCGCATAGGACCGTTTGAGATTGAGAGCGTTATTATGGAGTTGCCGTACGTTTTGGAAGTTGCCGTTACCGCCGTACCGCATGAGATACGCGGTCAGGTGGTTAAGGCGAATATCGTGCTTACAAAGGGTGCAGTCGGTACGGACGAGCTGAAGCGAGAAATACAAAATTATGTAAAATCGCGCACTGCACCGTATAAATATCCGAGAGTTGTTGAATTTATGGAAACGCTCCCGAAAACATCAAGCGGTAAGATCAAGCGCAAGGAGCTTCGCGAGCAGGGCTGATATACGTGAAATAATAAAAGGTCATGTATCGTTTAAGATACATGACCTTTTTTAGTGTTAAAGTGTTGCCGCGATGACGGCTTTGATTGTGTGCATACGGTTTTCCGCTTCCTCAAATACGATTGAAGCAGAGCTTTCGAACACCTCGTTTGTCACTTCCATTGAGCTGCGACCGAATTTTTCGCCCATAGTCCTACCGACTTCCGTGTTCATATCATGGTAAGCGGGCAGACAGTGCATAAATACGGCGTTTTCACCGGCAACGGACATTGTGTGAGAGTTGACCTCGTATGGGGAAAGATCGTTTATTCGCTTTTCCCAAACTTCGATCGGCTCGCCCATCGAAACCCAAACGTCCGTGTAAATTACGTCCGCGTCCTTGCAGGCGATTTCGGGATCGGACTCAAATTCCAAGGTTGCACCGGTTTCTTTTGCGATTGCGTGGCAGGTTGCAATCAGCTCGGCGTTAGGGAAGTATGCTTCGGGAGCGCAGGCAACGAAATGCAGACCGAGCTTCG
>CAYWAD010000010.1:0-26841 GCA_964456045.1 uncultured Lachnospiraceae bacterium | reverse complement strand
ACGACGGCGGTCATTACCTCGAAATCGACTCGAATACAAGGCGCAATCTCGAAATTACGGAAACTATGCGTTCCAAGGAAAAGCGTGGCTCGCTTTTGTGGGTGCTGGACAGAACCTCATCCTCTCTCGGTGCGCGACTTTTGCGTGCCTGGATCGAGCATCCGCTTGTCAACACGTCAAAAATCATCCGACGTCAGGAAGCTGTCGGTGAACTGGCAAATAATTTTATGCTCCGCGAGGAATGCATGCGTCTGCTTTCGTCCGTGCTTGACCTTGAACGTCTTATCACAAAAGTCGGTCTCGGAACCGCAAACGCGCGCGACCTCCGCGCGATACTGACAACGGTTTCCATCATTCCCGAACTTAAATTCCTGCTTTCCGAATCGAAAAGCGAGGAACTTTCCGAAATCTGCGCCGAGCTGGACGAGCTTTCGGACATAACCGAGCTTATCTCCGCATCAATCGCTGAGGACCCTCCCTTCTCGCTTAGAGAGGGCGGCCTTATCGCGCCCGGCTACAGTGAGGACATTGATTACCTTCGCCGCATAATGAACGACGGCAAAAGCTGGATTTCCGAAATTGAGGAGCAGGAGCGCGAAACAACCGGTATCCGCACTCTGAAAATCGGCTACAACAAAGTTTTCGGATACTACATTGAGGTCTCAAAATCATTTGTAAATCAGGTCCCGGAGAGGTATATGCGTAAGCAAACCCTCGCAAACGGAGAACGATATATCACGGATGAATTAAAAGACAAGGAAGCAACGATTCTCGGTGCGGCGGACAAGATCCGTTCGCTTGAATATGAGCTTTTTTGCAGTATAAGAACCGAAATCGGCAAGGCTACGTCACGTATACGCAAGGTTGCAACATTGCTTGCAAAAACGGACGTTTATTGCTCGCTTGCAGACGTTGCGAAGCGCAACAATTACGTTTGCCCCGAAGTTGATTATTCGGACGTCATCGACATAAAGGACGGCAGACATCCCACCGTAGAGCAATTCGTGCGCGACAAATATTTCGTCCCTAACGACACCCTGCTTGACACGGAATACAACCGCCTTGCAATTATCACAGGTCCGAATATGGCAGGTAAGTCCACTTATATGCGTCAGGTTGCGATAATCGTGCTGATGGCGCAAATGGGCTCGTTCGTTCCGGCACGTGAGGCACGCATCGGCGTTGTCGATAAGCTTTTCACGCGAGTCGGCGCATCGGATGACCTTGCATCCGGTCAAAGTACTTTTATGCTTGAAATGGCTGAGGTTTCATACATCCTCGGCAACGCAACGAAGCGTAGTTTGATCATTTACGACGAAATCGGCCGCGGAACAAGCACCTACGACGGTCTTTCCATTGCCCGCGCGGTTGCGGAATATACGCACGGTAAAAAAATCGGAGCAAAAACAATGTTCGCAACGCATTATCACGAGCTCACGGTACTTGAGGACGAACTTGAGGGCGCTGTCAACTATAATATTGCCGCAAAAAAACGCGGCGGAGATATAACATTCCTTCGCAAAATCGTTCGCGGAGGAACGGACGACAGTTACGGTATCGAAGTCGCAAAGCTTGCGGGACTTCCGAACGAAGTTTTAAAGCGCGCACGCGACATTCTTGCTGAAATCGAGTCCAAACGTCCACTCGACGAAAGTGCTGCTGACACCCAACTCGATTTTTCATCGACAATACCGCTCATGTCATCGTCCGAGCACGATGTTGCAGAGGCGCTGCGTAATGTCGATCTCAACACAATGACCCCAATAGAGGCAATGAATCTTATATTTGAGCTGAAAAGACAGCTCTGATGCACAATAATTTTGAAAGGAGACGATCACAATGCCGGATTCAAATACAAAAAAGAAAATACATGTGCTTGACTTTGACGTTGCGAATCTTATCGCCGCCGGCGAAGTTGTCGATCGTCCCGCTTCAGTCATCAAGGAGTTACTCGAAAATGCAATCGACGCCGGTGCAACAGTCATAACGACAGAGATACAGCACGGCGGCGTAACGTATATGCGCGTCACCGACAACGGTTTCGGTATCGATTTTGAGGATCTTCCCACCGCTATCTTGCGACACGCAACGAGCAAAATCCGCTCGGCGTCGGATCTTGACGGTATCATGACTCTCGGCTTCCGCGGCGAAGCACTTGCCGCAATCGCGTCCGTTTCCAAGCTGCGTATAATAAGCCGACCGCACGATGCGGAATTAGGAGGTCTCCTCGCGGCTGAAGGCGGCGAGATCGTCGAATACGCGGAAACGGGTTGCTCCGTCGGAACGAATGTCATAATCGAGGAGCTTTTCGAAAACGTACCCGCGCGACGCAAATTTTTGAAAAAGGACACGTCCGAAACCGCAGCCGTATGTACGGTAGTCGAAAGAGTTGCGCTATCTCGCCCGGACATTTCTTTCCGTTTGATCACGGACGGAGTTATGCGTTTGCGGACAGAGGGAAACGGAGACCTCAAAGGCGCGATTTATTCGGTACTCGGCCGCCAATTTTGGGCTCGAACACTTCCCGTCTCCGCGAAAAATTCCGGAGTTGAAGTCAGCGGCTACATCGGCATGCCCGACACGGCACGTGCCAACAGAAACGGTCAGATATTTTTCATCAACGGCAGGTACATTCGCAGCAAGACCGCGCAAGCCGCAGTCGAGCAGGCGTTCAACACGTTCGCTCCGCCGGACAGATTTCCGAGCTGCGTCCTTTCGATAGACATCGCTCCCGAAACGGTGGACGTTAATGTACATCCCGCAAAGCTTGAAGTCAAGTTTTCAAACGAAAAGCTCATTTTCGAGTCAATATATTATGCAATACGCCCCGTTCTCGAACGCGAGCTGACAAGATCCGAGATCGTGATTTCGGAAAAGAAAGAATCCCCTGCGGTCACGGAATATCAACGCAAAGCAGAGAAAACCGCGAATGCGTTTGTACCCGTCAGAGACGGTTCGCCCGCGCCGAAAACCTTGTCTATAAACGTAAGCTATCCGTCATCCGACGGCACGGACAGCCCGATTTTAGGCGGCACGAAACCAAAAGAATACAGCTACGCATACGAGCTTCGCGGAATCGAAAAAAGTGCGCCTGCAAAAGCTTTCGCGGTTCCCGATCACGTCGCTTCACCGTCTGAGGAAAAGCCATATGAAGGCAAGAAAATCGAGCCGTCGCTTGCTGATTCGGATGAACTTCCCGTTCGCGTTCCGAAAGAAAACACGGAATCTACCATATCAGTTCCGCAATACAGGATCATAGGTGAAGTGTTTAACTGCTACGTTATGGTCGAGCTTGACGAAAAGCTCATTTTGATCGACAAGCACGCCGCGCACGAACGCATACTTTACGAGCGTCTGCGCAAAAACATGCGCGAGCGCTCCGCAAAAGCGGAATCTCAACTGCTGATGGTTCCCGTAAGCTTGACGCTTACTCAGGACGAAGCCGCCGTAATATCCGAATATTCGGACGAAATACGTTCAGCCGGATTCGATTTCAAACAAAACGGTACGGAAATTTCTGTCACGGCGCTTCCCCACAATTTCACGGCGGATTCCGTTGCTGAAATATTCGAGGTATTTGCGGACGGACTAAGAACCTCTGCCGGCGAGGCAAGAGATATGATCTTTGAACGCACGCTTTATACATGCGCTTGCAAGGCGGCAATAAAAGGCGGCAGGATTTACGGTCCGGAGCATATAAAATGGCTATGCGACGAGCTTTTCCGTCTGCCGAACATCAAATACTGTCCTCACGGACGGCCTGTTGCCCTCGAACTCTCACACACTTCGATCGACAGACATTTCAAAAGAATACAATAACGATAAATCAATAATTAAAAGGAATATTTATGTTTAAGCTGTTAAAAACAGAAGGTGACGCAAGACGCGGCACAATGGAGACTGTACACGGTACAATACAAACTCCCGTATTTATGAACGTAGGCACTTGCGCGGCAATCAAGGGCGGCGTTTCCGCTCCCGAACTGCACGAGCTCAATTGTCAGGTTGAACTTTCAAACACATATCATCTGCATATCCGCCCCGGCGACAAGCTGATCCGCGACATGGGCGGTCTGCATAAGTTCATGAATTGGGACAAACCGATCCTTACCGATTCGGGTGGATTTCAGGTATTTTCCCTTGCCGGATTGCGTCGAATAAAGGAAGAAGGCGTTTATTTTGCCTCTCATATTGACGGTAAACGCATCTTTATGGGGCCTGAGGAAAGTATGCAAATACAGTCCAATCTTGCTTCAACAATAGCAATGGCGTTTGACGAATGCGTTGCAAATCCCGCGCCTTACGACTATGTTAAAGCATCAAGCGAACGTACCATCCGTTGGCTCGCGCGCTGCAAAGCCGAAATGCAAAGGCTTAACTCTCTCCCCGACACGATCAACAAAAATCAGCTTCTCTTTGCAATAAACCAAGGCGGAACTTACGATGACCTTCGCGTTGAAAATATGAAAGTCATCCGCGAAATGGACCTTGACGGCTACGCTGTCGGCGGTCTTGCGGTCGGCGAGGAAGCGGACGTAATGTACCACATCCTGGACGTTGTTCTTCCCTATGCACCCGTCGATAAACCGCGTTACCTTATGGGTGTCGGCACGCCTGTCAACATCCTTGAGGGCGTACACAGAGGAATCGATTTTTTCGACTGCGTAATGCCTTCAAGAAACGCACGTCACGGCAATGTGTTCACTTGGCACGGCAAAATGAACGTGTTGAATGAAAAATATATGCGCGATCCGCGCCCGATTGATGAAAATTGCGGATGCCCTGCTTGCAGGCTCCATTCGCGTTCCTACATCCGTCACCTGATAAAGGCTAAAGAAATACTCGGTATGCGCTTGACGGTGCTGCACAATATGTATTTCTACAATGAACTGATGCAAAAGATACGCGACGCGCTCGACGGCGGTTATTTTGAAGAATTCTATCAAAAATACCGTGTAATTCTCGGCGAACGCTCGACAGACTGATCCCTTAACTTCATTTACCTTGCGGTCAAAACCGCTATGATAAAAATTTTTCTATTACGGAGAAAAAAACTATGCTTGCTGACATGATCCTTATCATTGACCTCGGCGGTACCGAAAACGCTGCCATTGCAAGAGAACTTCGTGCTCTCGGTGTCTATTCCGAAATCCATCCGCACGACATAACAAAAAAAGAGCTTGAAGCTCTTCCCGGTGTGCGCGGAATCATCCTTTCCGGCGGAAAAAACCGCGTCGTTGACGGCGTTGAAATAGACGCGTCCGAAGCTGTTTACGGTGCCGGACTTCCGATCCTTTCCCTTGACTGCAACGGCGAAGATCCCCTTTCAGATGATGAAGCCGTCCGTCATGAGACTCTTTCCGCGTTTGCTTTCGCTGTTTGCGGCGCTAAAAAAACATGGAACATGGAAAATTTCATTGCGGATCAGGTCGAGCTGATCAGACGTCAGGTAGGTGACAGAAAGGTACTCCTCGCCCTCTCCGGCGGTGTTGACTCATCGGTCGTAGCTGCACTCCTTATACGCGCTATCGGAGACAAGTTGACCTGCGTTCACGTTAATCACGGTCTGCTTCGTAAGGGCGAGCCGGAACAGGTTGTACGCGTTTTCCGCGACGAAATGGGCGCTAACCTCATTTATGTAGACGCAACCGACCGCTTCCTGGACAAGCTTGCAGGCGTTGATGAACCCGAAAAGAAGCGTCACATCATCGGCGCGGAGTTCATTCGTGTGTTTGAAGAAGAAGCAAGAAAGCTTGACAATATTGACTTCCTCGCTCAGGGCACTATCTATCCCGACATCATCGAATCCGGTACTAAGACTGCAAAGGGCGTTAAAGCGCATCACAACGTCGGCGGTCTGCCCGAAGATCTCAAGTTCGAGCTTGTTGAACCGCTTAAGATGTTGTTCAAGGACGAAGTCCGTGCGTGCGGAGTTGCGCTCGGTCTGCCCGAATCTATGGTATACCGTCAGCCGTTCCCCGGCCCCGGTCTCGGTGTTCGTTGCACAGGCGCGATAACTCGCGACAGATTGGAGGCGCTCCGCGAATCCGACACGATTCTGCGCGAAGAATTTGCAAAAGAAGGACTTGATACAAAGGTTTGGCAGTATTTTACCGTCGTTCCGGATGTAAAATCCGTCGGCGTTCGCGATGGCGTTCGTTCGTATGAGTGGCCCTGCGTCATTCGTGCCGTTAACACCATTGATGCTATGACTGCAGAAATCGAGCAGATCCCCTATCCGATCCTCGCAAAGATCACAGCGAGAATCACAAGCGAAGTCAAGGGAATCAACCGCGTGCTCTACGATGTTACCCCGAAGCCTTCGGGAACAATCGAGTGGGAATAATTTCGTAAGACCACTTTCCCGGCTGTAGAGCCGTAAAAGTTGCGATTTTGCGAAGTCGTGGCAACGATTTGGCAACAAAATTTCATTATTCATAAAAAGAGAGCTAACTGATTTCGATTAAGTCAGTTAGCTCTCTTTTTCTATAGTGCCATTGTTGTTGCGAATTTTTGCAAACAATCAAGAGAAACGCAAAAGACAGAGTGTAAAAACGGGCAAAAGATAGCAGAACCGAATAAACCTTTCAAAAACAGTTTACATTTTATTTATTGAATCTACAAAGCAAAGAGGTATTATATAATACAGTTCAAATAAAGACTAATTTAGATAAGAGGTACTTCGTATGAATATAAACGCCATTTCTCAAACCTCACAGAAAATCACGCAAGCGTATATGCATTTGTGTGAGCCGCTGCTAAAAAAATTTGATTTGCACCAGGTATCCTTTGACATTCTGATGTTTTTGAACAACAATCCGGACTATTCCACGGCGCAGGAAATCTGTCAAATACGTCACATCAAGAAAAATTTGGTGTCCGTTCACGTGGATAAGCTGGTTACGTCAGGACTGCTGAAGCGTTCGTCCGTCGCAGGTGACAGACGAAAAATCAGCCTTACCTGCACGGAAAAGGCAAAGCCGGTTATTGAATCCGGCATTGAAATGCAGGCACGTTTTTTCGCCGAGATCACCGCCGGAATCTCGGACGAACAGCGGGCGATGCTAATCCAACTCGAAACTCTGCTTCACGCCAACGCAGAGGCGATCATTTCCAAATAAAAAGGAGTATTTAAGCAATGATCAGTTTATTGAAAAGAATGCGCATGCGAGAGATCATTATGTGTCTTTTGTGCGCGATATTTATCTTGGGTCAGATTTATTTCGATTTAAGTCTGCCTGATTATATGAGCGAATTGACGGTTTTGCTCCAAACCGAGGGCACACAAATGTCCGACATCTGGGCAACCGGCTTGCAAATGCTCGGATGCGTTCTTGCGAGTGCGGTACTTTGCGTTGTCTGCGGTTATCTTTCCTCGCGAGCAGCATCGGGTTTCACAATGGGCGTTCGCGAGGATTTGTTCCATCATATAGTAGATCTCGGTCAGGAAGAAATGCAAAGATTTTCCGTTCCCAGCTTGATCACGAGAACCACCAATGACGTCACACAGATTCAGATGGTCATTTCCATGGGCTTGCAAAGCTTGATCAAAGCTCCCGTTATGGCCGTTTGGGCGATACTCAAGATTTTGGACAAGAGCCTTGAGCTTTCCCTAATCACTGCCATATTTGTGGCTGTAATGTGCGGAACTGTGCTTGTGATTTTTTCGGTTGTTATGCCCAGATTCCGCATCGTTCAGCGTTTAACGGACACAATCAATCGCATCGCACGCGAAAATCTCACGGGCATCCACGTTGTTCATGCATTCAATGCGGAAGGCTATCAAAACGAAAAATTTGACGAAGCAAACACTCAAATGCGTAACACACAGCTATTCAATCAGCGTATGTTTGCTTGCATGCAACCGATCATGCAGCTCGGAATGAACGGCCTTTCCCTTTGCATTTATTGGGTCGGTGCTGCTCTAATCGGCGGCATAGCGGCTACGGATGTTATGGGACGCTTGACAATGTTCAGTAACATCGTTGTATTCAGCTCGTACGCCACTTATGTAGTTATGGCATTTATGTTGCTCGTTATGGTATTTATGATGATGCCTGCGGCGCAGGTATCCGCGGAGCGTATCAATGAAGTGCTCAACACCCACCCCACCATCAAGGAAGGATCAAAGCGTCAAACTACGCAAACAGGCACGGTGGAATTCAAAAATGTTTCGTTCTCATACCCGGATTCCCCCGAAAAAGAACTTGAAAACATCAGCTTCCGCGTGGAAAAAGGTCAGACGCTTGCCGTCATCGGTGCGACGGGCAGCGGCAAAACTACGCTGATAAGCTTGATTCCGAGGTTTTACGACGCAACCGAGGGCGAAGTTCTGGTGAACGGCATGAACGTTAAGGAATTTGCCTTTGACGAACTGTATAATTGCCTCGGATACATCACACAGAAGGCGGTTCTGTTCTCAGGTTCGATTAAAGACAACGTAACTTTCGGCGAACGCGCGAAGGAGTATACAAACGCAGACGTGGATGCGGCAATTTCACTTGCTCAGGCGGATGAATTTGTCAGCAAGCTTGAGGGTGGAACTGAATATTACATCGCGCAAAGCGGCAAAAACGTATCCGGCGGTCAAAAACAGCGACTTTCCATCGCTCGTGCCATCGCACGTGGCGCAGAAATTCTCATCTTCGACGACTCCTTCTCCGCTCTTGATTACCGTACGGATGCGGCACTTAGAGCCGGTTTGAACGAAAAACTGAACGACACCACAAAAATTATCGTTGCGCAGCGCGTCAGTACCATTCGTAACGCGGATCAAATTCTCGTGCTTGACGAAGGCAAGCTTGTTGGCAAGGGTACTCACGAGGAATTGATGAACTCCTGCAATGTTTATCAAGAAATCGCCCGCTCCCAGCTTTCCGAAGCGGAGCTTGCGTAAAGGGAGGGTATTTATGAAAAAAGAATCGACATTTTCCTCCTTGGGAAAGATGTTTACCTATATGAAAAAAGCCGTTCCTGCCATTATAATAGCGTTGGTTTTGGCAGCTGCCGGCGCGATTTTGACAATAATCGGCCCGGATAAAATCGGTCAGATCACCACCCTCATGCAAGAGGGATTGTACGGCGAAATTGATCTTGAAGCGATTGCAAAACTTGGAATTTTCCTCGTGTGCATTTACGTTACCAGCTCGCTGTTTCAATATATCGTCCATTTCATTATGGCGACGGTGACGCTGAACACCTCAAAGAGAATGCGCGGCGATCTTTCCGTGAAAATCAATCGCGTTCCCATAAGCTATTTTAACAAAACTGCGCAAGGCGACGTCCTCAGCCGCATCACAAACGATGTTTCCACGTTGCAACAAGGTCTTACAAACAGCTTGCCCGGAATCATCAGTGCCGTTGCTCAGTTTGTGGGCTGTCTTATTATGATGTTTGTCACCGAATGGCGCTTGGCGATTTGCGTAATCGCCGTAACCTTTATCGGTTTGGTTCTTCTGATGGTAATTATGAAGAATTCTCAGCGATATTTCGTTGCGCGCCAGGAATCACTCGGTAATCTGAACGGCTTTGTCGAAGAAATGTATTCCGGTCATTCCGTGGTACGCATTTCGCGCGCAGGCAAAAAAATTAAGGCTCGTTTCGACAAATTGAACCTTTCCGTGTACGACGCAAACTGGAAATCGCAGTTTCTTTCCGGTATGATGCAACCTCTGATGACGGTAATCGGCAATGTCGGTTACGTTGCCGTTTGCGTTGTAGGCGCGACTTTGGCTTTGGACGGCCACATCAAATTCGGCGTTATAATTTCGTTTATTCTCTATGTTCGTCTGTTCACTTCCCCGCTAACTCAAATCGCTCAAGGTTTGACAAATATGCAGACCGCCGCCGCTTCGGCTAAGCGTGTGTTTGATTTCCTTGAGAGCGAGGAGCTTTCCGACGAAAGCGACAAAACAACAAAGCTTGATACAATTCACGGCGCTGTTGAATTCAAAAATGTATGCTTCAGCTACCCGGACCATCCGGATAAGATCATTATCAAGAATTTCTCCGCTTCGGTAAAGCCGGAACAAAAAGTGGCGATCGTCGGTCCCACCGGCGCAGGAAAAACAACAATGGTCAACCTGCTCATGCGCTTCTTCGAGATCAACAGCGGCTCCATTTCCATCGACGGCGTCCCGATCGCTGACTTAAAACGTGAAAATCTGCACGATATGTTCAGCATGGTCTTGCAGGACACATGGCTGTTCGAAGGGACTGTTCGTGAAAACCTTGTCTACAACATGGATGGCATTTCGGATGAACGTCTGGAACAGGTCTGCAAAGCCTGCGGCATTTACCGTTTTATCCATTCCCTGCCGCAAAGCTACGACACCGTTCTGAGCGAAAGTACCACGATTTCCACCGGTCAAAAGCAGCTTTTCACGATCGCAAGAGCAATGCTTCAGGATGCACCGATGCTGATTTTGGATGAAGCAACGTCATCGGTTGACACACGAACGGAAGCTATCATTCAGCGTGCCATGGATGAGCTGACAAAAGACAGAACCAGCTTCGTTATCGCACATCGCCTTTCCACAATCAAAAATGCGGATCTTATCCTTGTTATGAAGGACGGAGACGTCATAGAAAGCGGCAACCATGAAGATCTCATGGCGCAAGGAGGCTTCTACAGCGAGCTGTACAACAGTCAGTTCGAGCAAACCGTTATGCCGAACAAAACAAATGGCGCGAGCATAGCGTAAAAACTGCGGAATGCAAGAAAAATAACAGAGATCGAGTTGTTTCAATCTCTCCGTCGACACTTGAGTTAAACCCGCCATGCTCGTTTCGTTCCTTAGCAAACCGCCAGATCACCATCAAGCCGACTGTATAAAAAATGTAATTTTGTTGTCTGCGAGAAGTCGTAACAGTTTTTATCTATCATCAATCGCTTTACTTTTTTGAATTTATATTTTCGTTATTTTGTACCCGGCTTTTTCTATGCGAGTTTTGATGAGTTCGTCGTCAACTTCTTCAGCGTAGAAAACGGTGAGCTCACTTTTTTTCAAATTGACTTTTCCGGCAACACCTTTTATATCGTTGACAACTTCCTGTACTCTGTTTTTGCAGTTTTCACAGTGCATACCTTCAACTTTGAAGGTTTTCCGATACAGCACAACGGAAAGCTTTTTCTTTCTCGGTTTGTAATCTCCGCCGCCGCAGCATCCGCCTGCCTTTCCTTTGAAGTGCTTGATAGTGTAATAGACTCCGTAACCGGCGATTGCAACAACAATTGCGATAATAACAACATTTTCCATTATAAACTCCTTTTTGTGCGATACGGTTCCGCCAACCGCCACACATTTTGATACAGCACAGGCGATAATTAGCCTACGCTAACTCGCTATGAAATTATACACTTACTTTCTCAAAAAGTCAATTGCCGTAAATGATTTCTTCAAAAAATAAATACAAAAGCGGTAAGGAGAATTTCTCCTTACCGCTTTGTATTTATCATCAATTATATTATTCGACAACGCATTTTACAGTATCCGGGATGTACTGTTCAAAAATGTCGGCGCATTCTGATGAACTTATGAATTCAGATGAATATTTGCCCAGCGAGTCTCTTACCGACACCTGCTTGTCAAGCGGACAATCCACAACATAGCAGTTATAATATCCCAATTTGGAAAGCGATTCAAAATCAATTATATCACTGTAATCCAAGACAAGGTAGTTTACGGTAGTTTGGTACAAGCTATCATATTGATTGATCGGATTACCGTGCAGACCCAAATATTTGTATTTACACGTGCTCGAAAGCTCCAACATAGAGATTTGATTTCCTGAAAGCTCAACAACCACATTTGCAGTATCATCAAATGAAAAACAGTCGCTTTCAAAAGACGTTATTTCATTGTCCGCAAGATTCAAAAACGATAGTTCGGTATTACCTTCAAATCGGTCCAAATAAGCGATCCTGTTTCCCGCCGCCGACAAAGCGACAATCTTCGAACAGTTTTCAAGCGGACTTATCGACGAAACAAAATTGTTATCAATATTCAGATATTTAAGCGATGTACAGTTTTCAAGAACCGATATGCTTTGAATCTTATTGTTTCGCAGATAAACACCCTGCAATGTTTCGGCAGATTTGGCAAGCACCGATATATCTTCGATTTCGTTATCGTTTAAGAACACCGTTTTCAAAAGTGTTGCGTTTTCAAGCCCGGACAGCGATTGAAGCTTGTTGCTTCCTGCCTGCACCTCCTGTAACTCAATGCAACATTCAAGTCCGGCAAACGATGTCAATTCATTGCCGTTAACGCACAAGGTAACGAGATTTTTGCAACACGAAAGCGGGGTCAAATCGCTTATTTTGTTTCCGTTTCCGCTGAAGTAGGTCAGTTTTTCGCACTTAGACAATCCCTCTATGCTTGTGATGGAATTATTGTCAACCTCAAGCTCACTCAATTTTTCGAATTGCGCGATATTATCGAGCGAAGTAACGGAAGTGTTGCTTATTTTCAGCCTTGTAACCGTATCGAAAACGTCCGCCAGACTGTTCGTAGAAGTCAGCACCGCATTACCGCTCAAATTAAGTGAATAAAGCTCGTCCATTACGGAAAAATCTATGCTTTCAAACTGTTTTGAGCTGAGGTTACAAGCCGCCAAAGAAAGATTCGCCACACTCGAAGCAGACAAAGGACTTAAATCTTCTGTCGAAAACGTACAATTTTCCAAACAAATCGTACTCACCTTTTTGAAATTCAGGAAGTTTTTCACGTCCTCTCCCGACAGCTCCGCATTCGATATGTAAACATACGAATCCGAAACGGAAAATTCTTTTCCGGCGATCGAAAAGTGAGTTGAATCGTGCACAAGATTAACGCCCACAACAATAAGGCATATCATCGCAACCACCGCAAATCCGATCGCTCCGATGACAACAGGCTTCTTCCGCGCCTTAGTATCCTTAGGCTTCCCTGCCTTTTTCGCTTTGACCTTGGACGTTTTTTTGATTTTATCTTTTTGATAATCGGTTTCGACGTGCGTTTCGGTCTTGGTTTCTGTCTGCGTGAAATCTTCCGTCGGCTTTTTTTCGGGAGCATCGCATTTTACGCCCATAATTGCTCGTATTTCGCGAATCATTTTTTCAATCGCCGCGGATTTGTTTTCGTATGCCGCATATCGCTGAACATTTGTCAAATAAAAATTAAAGTCATCTTTAAGGGCACAATTTTCAATCATAAACGGCATGATTATTTTGCTCGCGTTAATGGCTTGGTCAAGCTCGCGCGGAACCCACTTTGAATTTTGTGTTTTTTCAGACAGCATCAGTACAAAAACCTTGCATTGACGAATTGCCTGAGGTATCTCGGCTGCATAGCTTGATCCGCCCGGAATACTCATAGGTGCCATCCAGCACGAAATTCCGTTGTTTTCCAAGACAGACTTTACCCAATCGGCCTCATCAAATTCCTCAGCCTTATAACTTATAAATACATCCTTCGGCTCCACTTTATCGGCCTCCTTTGCACAGATGCGTTCGAAAATTCAACTTATATAATCTCCATTTTGCGGAGCTCCGACAAAAATTCCTCGATATCCTTCGTTGCTTCTTCTTCCGTTACGTCATATTCCTCAAGCACAGCCTTGCAGATATCCGCGGTGCTGTCTGCGTCGGGGAGAAGATCCCAAATGAAAGCGCCCAAATCGTTCATAACAAAAAGTCCGGTGGAATCATAGACCGTAGCGCCTACCGGCACCAGGATCGTGTCTCCTGCGATGTTTCGCTTAATCAGTTCTTTTTTGATAATCATAGCTTTTTCCTTTCATTATATACTTCCTCGGTGATGCGAACCTGTTCTTTTGCTTTTTCGCAGATGTACGTCGGCACACCGTCAAAGCTTCCGGTTTCGGTGTAGCATACGGCGGCGCACACACCGCAAAGCTCCTTGTAAGCGCAACTTCCGCATTTAGACGGCATACGGATTTCGCGCGTGAGGTTCAAAAGTTCGTCCCAAGCGGCGTTGAAACCGGACTCAAGCGGATAAACCACCGGTGTTGTCATCATTCCGCAGGGCATCATTTTTCCGTCCCAGGTGATCCAAAAGCTACTGCTTCCGGCGCGGCACGAAACGCCTTCGCCGATCTCAACGGGACAGCCGTCCTTATGTTCGTTCACTAATTTTTTTGTGTTCTCCGCGCGAATCGCGAACTCCTCATCTGTGAAGCGCAGCGTGTCCCACGTGACGGAACATTGAGCCGCTTCGGTAACAGACAAGCGATTTCCGCAACCGAAATGCTCACCGTTGACGCGTACCGGCGGATACATATAGCTTGACGCTCTCACGTTTACATCCAAGTCCACCGCGTCTGCATAAATCTGCGCCAGATCGTCGCGATTGTACGGCGTAATGGACAAGTTCAAACTCACATCAACGCCCGCCCGCCTCAGCGCACGGATATTGGACTTCACCTGCTCGTACACGGGGCGGCCGCACATTCGTGTGTAGGTTTCGTTGTTTCCGCCATACAGCGAAATGTTGAAGCGAATCGGCGGATCTTTCAAAATTTGTTCCAGGATTTCTCCTTGAAGCATGGAGCCGTTGCTGTTGATCGAGATGAGCAGGCCAAGCTCCTTCATGCCCTTGTAAATTTCAAAAAAATCCTTGCGGATAAAAGGTTCTCCTCCCGTGAGAAGAACAAAAATCATACCTCTGTCCCTTGCATCACGGGCGATTTCAAGCCACTCATCCGCGCTCAGTTCCTTGCCTGACGCGCGAACTTGCTCCTCCGTCATGTGAACATAGCACATCGGGCAATTGAAGTTACATCTTGCCGTCAATTCGAAATTTCCGGCAATGGGCAAACCGAGTCTGCGTCCTTTACTGTGCAGATATGCGGAGATATAGGGTTCAGTGTTATTTCTCATTAGCTTCACCTACTTATTTAGTGTCTGTTCGAGGAGCTTTATCGCATTTTCGTCAGGGGTGCAGTCAAGCTGATAGACCGGCACGCGAGCGATCAACTGCCGAACGGTGTCCATCGCCGTTTCAACGTCGGTTCTGTCCCAGGTATTTACGCTGCAACCTTCCCAAATTTTACGGAAAGCATCGAACCCCGTCAGCTTTTTGATGCTGTTTGTCGGTGCTTGCGTCAGATAAACGACCGCCGCAAGCGGCAACGAACGATTTTTGCAGTAATGCGAGCTACCGGAAAAGGGGATTCCGTCGGCTTTGAATTCGCCGTTATCGAGGCGAACCGCCGCTCTGTCGCCGTTTATGATGTCTGCTCCGCGATGCTTTTTCCAAAGCTCTGCCTGCGTGGATTTACCCGTGCCGGAGGGAGCGGTGAACAATATCGCCCTGCCCTGATGCTCGATATACGAAGCGTGAAGAATCACGCCGCCGCTTCTGACGACAAGATGCTCAATTCCGAACGAATTGAGCACGGTTTTTGCCTCCACGCAGCCGGCAAACTGTCTCGACTTCAACTGTATATCGTGGATTTTCCCGCGGTGTGCGGCGCGAATATACGCGTTTTGCCAGCCCTGCTCAACAGATCCGATATAGCGCACCTGTTCATTTCCGCAGTCGAACACACGGAAGCCGGGCAAGGCGGCGATTTCGTCTCCGTCCGGAGGCGTCAAATCCTCCGCAAGCGTGAATCGAAACAGTTCGGGCTCGGCAATGGATTGAACGCGGAACGGAGCAAGCACGCCGTCGTCCTCGTACATCCGCTCCCGCGGCAGACTGACCGCAAAATCCATCCCTGCCATACGATAATATTTTTCGATCATCATTCCTCCGTAAAGGTAATGTACATAATTTCTGTGCCGGACGCGGAGAAATGCTGACTCATGATCTGACGAATTTCCCCTGCTTCCATTCCGCCTTCAATTGTGCCGCGGAATGTGATGCCGCCGTAGTACAAAGAACCGCTGACGTACTTGTAATAAATCACGATTTTGCCCGTGATATTTTCGTTTGAAATGTTTGTGATATTGAACCCACCGTCCAAGGTTTGAATCTTGAAAACATCGGTGTATTTGTTCGGTGATTCCTTAAAGAACACCACATTTTTCGCCGACGCTTCGGTGAAATCGTCCTCGTCGGAATATTCGAGGCGGTTCGCTTCAAGCACGACCGCAGACGCGCCGGGCTCAAGCGTGGACAGCGAGAATTGCGCCTCCGCGGACTCACTTGTCAGCGTGATTTGTGCGTACTGGAGGGTGCTTTCGCCGCGATTGGTGACGATGATCATCATTACGCCGGATACGATATCGTCGGAGCCGTCCTCCATGTACATCCCCGTGTAACTGCCGATGTCGGTGATGACAAGACCGTCACCCAAATCGAAATCGACTTCCTGCATCGGCGAAACGACCGCTTCCGCCGACGTTTCCTGCAATTCAGCGGAAGAATCGGTGCTATCCGGCGCAGGCTCGTCCCCATCGTAATTCACAAGCGCTACAATAACCAAAATCAACAGCACCAGCACCACCGAAACGGCAATCATCCAAACCGGAACGCGATTTTCGCCGGATTTTATGCTTATTTTCTTCAGTTTTTTGTTCATTGGAACACCTCAATCAAAAAGACCGTGCCGAATCGGCACGGCCTTTTTTGTTAATAGGTCAAGAGTTGAAGAGATTGTTGGAGTCGTACGGATTATGATAGCAAAATCCGTTGTATTCGCCTGTGGCAGGTTTCGTTGTACAAGCAGATATTCCTTCCAAGAAAACATTTACTGTCCCCAAGAATTCGTCCACAGTAGTGTATGCGCAAGTTCCATTTGACTGTGTGTCTGTTTTTACTTCGCAACCGGCTGCAATATTGGTGCTAAGAGTAAAGTCTTCGAACATGATCTGAGGTTTTTCGTATGTCTTTTTCATTGTTTTCTCCTCCTCTCAACGGAACCATTTTTTGAACAGATTGCTTACTGCTTTAACAATGGTATTAATTGTGCTTGTTACGGTTTCTTTCAAATCCTCAACGGGGTCTGTTTCTTCCTCGGTTTCATCCTCAACGGGAACTTCGGTCTCGTCTTCAACGGGAGTTTCGTCCTTAACGTCTTCATCTGCTGCTACACCGAGAAGCATAATCGACTGAACAGCAGCCGTCGCGCCTTCTTCGTCAATGTAGAGAGCAGTTTCCGTAGAAGTTGCCGCTGTATGAGTGATCTTGATGTTGGTGATGGACAGGATTGCACCGGTTGTATTGGTGATAGTAACCAAACCATCAGTACCGATCAAATCAAGAATGCTGTAATAGAGATCAGTTGCTGTCTTAATGGTGAATTCAGTGCCGTTGATCGTGCAGGTGACGGAATCTCCGCTTGCAAGCTTCAAGGCGATCTGGATATCTGCAACATTTTCAGCACTGATCTTGAAGGCAATGGACTGATCCTTTGCCAGATACAGCTCGTTGTTGGGACCGTAGTTTACATAATCGGAAATGCTTGTGTTCTCCGCAATACCATCAATAAACATTGCGCCGCAAACATCGGAAGAGTTTGCATTGAAGCTTACGTTTCCATCTTTGTCAACTGTATATCCGGTTGCGTCAATAACCTGATTACGCAATTCGATGTATTCGGGAGCAGCTTCCTTATCCACTGTGTAAGCATCGGAAACTGTTGTATTGGTTTCACCCTTAACAACGCCTGTCGGATCGTAAATGCGAATTGCATCGAGGTAGAATGTGTACGATCCGCTTTCGGCAACATCAAACAACTCTGCATAGCTTGCAACAATCTTAACTGTATGCTTACCATATGTCAAACCGCTTATCTTCATTACGGGAACCTGATACAGAGCGTTAGGATCAGCAGAATCGGTAGTTTTCCATTCACCGTTTTCATACTTATATCCGTAATAATTGTTAACGGTATAGCTGCATTCAAGCTCATTGTTTGCATCATATACATTTACGATGATTAAGCCCGTTGTGGAATCCGTCATTGATATAACATCGAATCCTGTTCCGTAGAAATCAAATGATGCCATGCCGGAAATACCGGATTTTACAGTTACTTTGTGAGCAGATCCCATAGACCAAGTGCTCATATTGGTGTACGCACTGTCGTAGCCGTAAACGTTATCGGCATCGTAGCCGGAGCCGACCTTGTCTACACCGGGACGGTCAACGTCCTGAGTCTTGTTTTCGCTTATGTCGGTGCCTTCGACAGTCCATGTACCGTATTCATCAGTAGCGCTGCCTGAATTCGTGAACGTTACGAAGCTATCCTCATAGTAGACCGTCGTAGCCGGGATGACTGTAACGGACGAATACATATAAGCGGAAATTAAAGTAGCGTTATCATCCTTATCGTATGTGTAATAGTTAACACCTGCTTCGTAATAGAAGGTAGCGGGCTCGTTGAACTGCGTATTTGTGACGGAGAAACGAACCGCATTGGTGTTAGCGGATTCGCTTGTTGCCTTCCAGTAGGCGTCTGCGCTTGTAACGCTATCCTTTCCGACAGAAGTGGTATACGAACCACTGTTAATCGTAACATTGCCGGGGGCGGATGCCATAATGCCTGTAACGCCGGCTGCAAGAGCGTCGTTCTTGATAACATCGATTACAACGTCAAGACCGAAATCGACAACGACGGTATCTTCCGCCAACTGAGCCTTCCAAACAACTGCAAACGCAACAGTAGTGTTTGCGATATCGAAGTCGCTCGCAAGTCCATCCGTATAATAAGTCTTATATTCAGAGTACTTTGTACCGGACTTGGTGGTATATACCTTAGTGGTATTTCCGTTGCCGCCGGAAATAGTGAAGCGGCTGTTAGACTTTCCGTCCTTGTCAACTTCTATGGTTTCATAGACGAGGATATCATAAATTGCATCCGAGTCATAAAGCTCGTAAATTTCGGGAACCAGATCTTTGGCAAGATATTTTCCCTCCAACTTAGCTTCGCCTTCGGTTCCTTCTTCGTTCCACGTTACAGCGTAGGTGTAAACATCCGTGACGTAAACCGCTTCTGCGAAAGGAACGACCTTACCTGCACGGTTAACGGGCTGACCTTTATCATTTACAAGGTAGAATACATAGGAAACCTGAGCACCGTTCCAAGTGAGTTGCGGTACGGGGAAATACTGCTGAACTTTGTTACCGTTATAGTTTGTATAAGTCAGAGTTGCGTATTCGTTGGTGGGGTATGTGCCGGCATCAATCTGATCTTTCGTTTCGACATCTTTGGAATTTTTCAGATATACGAAATACTGGAGCGCAAGCTCGGTTGTGGTGAGCTTATCGGCTTTCCATGTCAGGAATTCGCCGTCGGAAGTGGATTTATAAGTGAAATATGTGCCGTTAATCTCGGTTACAACGCCATTAACGATGGTCACATGAGTGCAGCTGTCGCCGCAATCGCTGCCGTCAACGGTGTGAGACTTCAATGTGCCGTCCAAGTTGAACGTGAATTTTTCCTTAACTGTGTAGGCACCTGTACGTTCTTTCGTTGTATCATCGAGAGTGTACTCAACAACCTGAAGGTAGAACTCATCAAGTCCGGTGTCATCGGAGTCTACGCCGCCGGGAAGCTTGAAGTTCACGGTGTAATTTTCCGCGATCTTGTCCTCAACCACGATGTCCGTAGCAGCCTGAACGATCTGCTTGGCAATGGATTTGAAGACATTCGTCATTTCGGAACTTTCAACATTATCGGCCTCGTCAACAGAGAAGAAATATGTATCTTTCTTGCTCAGCGTAGATGTACCGGCGGCATCGGGCTGGCTTGCTTCATTTGCAGGGCCGGAGATGTCGTTCAAGAGGATAGAAGCTACGTTCAGGCACTGCGCTGCAGTACCACCACTCCACGCAGCGTTCGTGGATTCCAATGCCAGACCAACGGTGTAAATCGTCACACCATTGTTCTTCATTTCAGTGGAATAATATTCGTACTTATAGCTGCTGTTACGAGTGTTGTAGTTTGTGCCGGTAAGCAGACCGGAAACCATGCTGCTGGCACTGCTGTATGTGCCATAAGAGCTTCCGTTTACATATGCATATGTCGTGGGAACACCATCGGACATGAACAGGCAGAACTGCTGACGACCTTCCGTTTTGGTGTCTTTCAGCACGCTATAGCACTTCTCCAGCGCAGTAGCGTAAGGCGTACCGCCGGAGCTTGTTGAAAGATCATTGATTGTAGTTTCAATCGCATTCAACGCATCGGCATCCGCAACCGTGTTAAGGTCGTAAACAGTTGTTATACCGCTACTATTAAAGGTATAGATTGCAATACGGTTACCGTTATAGGTACCGTCCTCGTTCATAACGATTTTCTCAAGGAACGCAATTGCCGCCGCTTTCGTAGCCGCCAATTTGGTAGTATCCATCGAGCCGGTCATATCGAGCATAACAACAACGTCGATTTCGCTGCCCTTGGAATACGGAACGCCGGTCATGGAAAGCTCGACCTTAGCGATACCTGTCTGCGAGAAGAGGCCGACTGCGGTTGCGGTCTTATCGAAACGAACCGCGCCCTGATTCGGGTATTCGGGGAAGTCATCGGTACCGTCGGAGGGGATGATGTAACTGGACTTGGAAACTGAGAAAGTTACCACGTCGGTTGTGGACGAACCGTCAGCATACCAATAATAAACGGTTACCTGTACGGTACCTTCGCCCTTGAAGATTACTTTGCCGTTTTTATCAACGGTTGCATATGCGCTACCGCTTGTAACAGACCAAGTAACGGTCGGGTTTTCAATTTCGTTTGTACCTTCGGAACCGACTTTGTAAGCCTTAGCGTACAGCTGATAGCCGGCACTCATCGCATCTTCACCCTTGACGGTGATGGTGTTTGTGACGGATTCGCCGTTTGCGTCAACGATGTCTACGGTGTAGTAGGGGTTCGTTGCCGTTACGGTGATGTTCTTCCAGATGGTGTATTCTTCACCATTGACAGTAAATGTATAGGAAACCTTTACCGTTGCGGTGCCGGTTTTACCGGAGAATGTGATTGTACCGTTATTGATGCTATTGATAATCTTGCTTTCATCGGATACAACAGTGTAGCTGTATGTACCGCCGAGACCGGTAACTTCGGTGTCGTTACCGAGAACGGAAGCATCGATGGTAGTGGTATATGTGGTGGTTTCTTCGGGATAAATGTATTCAACATCATCAGCAGAGACGGAGTATGTGGTCTTACCGCCGGCTTCTACCGTGATCTCGGTAGGAACGTAGAAGTAGACGTTCCCGGAGCTCGTACTTGCATCCCATTTGTTGTTATTGTACCTTATATAATAATAAGAACGACCGCTGGTAGAATAGAGTCTATTGCTGGAATATGTCCAGCTTGTGGAGCTGCTATTCAAAGACAATGTGGTGCTATTTAAGTACAAATAGTAGCTTTCATTCTTGAATGTGTAGCGAGTGCTGACATAGCCTGTGGTGCCAACCGTCCAAAGCTCGTTGGAGGCATCGTCAAGCTCGATGTAAGTACCGATGGAGTCGTCAGTCTTAACCGTTACGCCCGTAGCCGCAACGCTGCCGCTGTTGTTCTTCAGGGCATAGGCGCTACCGGCGGTTTTCGTGTTAACGATGAGGTATTGCTTACCGGAGTTGAGAGTGCTTGTCTGCACGTAAACGGTCTTAGTGGCGGAAGTTGTCGTGTCAACAGTTACGTTTTGGTAGCTGCCGTCTTCACCTACTACATATGTAGAGAAATGATCCGTGGTGAAAGAAACCGTGCCGTCGCCGTTGTTCTTGGCATTCATGTTTGTAACAGTCTTGCCGTCGTCGGAAACGTAGTACACTACCGGGTTCGTCACGCCGGACGGGATGGGCAGAGTTACGGTAGCGGTTTGGTCTGTGCCGAGGTCGTATGTAATATCATACGCGACGTAGTTTGTCAAGAGACCTTTAAGCGCGGATTCGAGGTGAGAATTGGTCGATACGGTTACGGTAGTACCGTCCGTTGCGGTGATGTTGCCGTTGCCGTCAACAGTAACCGTAATGTCAACAACGTTGTCAACCGAGCCGTTGCCAGAATCACCGGAATCGCCGGAGTCACCGGAGTCGCCGGAGTCACCGGAAGATGTGCTTCTTATACGATCAACCGTGCCGAGCGTGCTGTAGCTGCTGGTGGTATACTTATCAAATGTAACCGTAGTGTCCGTGATAGTCATCAATGTTGCCTTTTGGCTGGCGTTTAGATAACCCGCGGTCAAATAGGTATAACCGATAACCATGTTGGTACCGGTAGCGGTAGAGTTGCCGCCGGAACTGCCGCCGGAACTGCCGCCGGGGCCTGCATAAGTGCTCACGCCATCATCGGAAGCGAGTTCGGGGTCGTAAGCTTCGGCATAATAATCGTAATTGTCTGCCGAAAGAATCTTAGAGCTGGAGCTGCTGCCGCTTGTAGTCTGTACGGAAACGGTGGAACCAACATTATAATAATATTCGGTGGAATCCGTAGTGTGGTTATGTCCGTGAAGGAACACAACGTTCCGAATTATGTTGTCAGTATCCGCGTCGGCGCTTGCCGTGCCTGTTGCGGCATAGTTAAGAGCGGCATTCCAATAGGATGCGCCGTAGTTGTCGCCGCGCTGTGCATGGAGCGGCACATGAGACAAAACGATGATTACGCGATCATCATTTTCGTCAAGTGAATCTACCCAAAGAATAAAGTTATTTGCGGTAGCTTCACCCTGTGAAGCGCTCTGCATATCGTCCTGAGTAACGCCGTAAACGTAGTAATCTTCGCCGGTATAGAGCAAGCCCGTGGTCTTGTTCATAACACCTGCGTCGTCGGTGCAGTTTACGTCATGGCTGGACGCGTAAACAAGGTCAACGGTGGATGCATCAAGATTAGAGCATACCTTGGTAACTTCGCTCAACACCGTGGAGGAGTTATAGCTGTTTGTATTATTTACCATGTCGCCGCCGAGGCCGACATATTCAATGTTGCCGTCACCAACTACGCTCTCCATCTTTGTCAGCAAATTGCCGATGATCGATGTATTGCCGTGTCGGTCGGTGGCAAACATCAGATAATGAGTGTTGCTCGTGTCGTCATCTGCCGCCAATGTGAAAATGGAGAGCGGCAATGTGCCGAACACCATCAAAAGGCAAAGCAGAAGTGAAAGGACTCTCTTTGTTTTCTTCATAAAGTTTGTAAAGCCTCCTTGAAAAAATAACTTGGGATTGCTTAGTCATTTATAAGTGCCAACGTGGGCATTTTTTCTCGAAATGCAAAAAATGAATCTATTGCATCCACTTTAGCATTACATATTATATTATAACCATGCAACATCTGTTTGTCAACACTTAGAATTTCAAAAAAATTACATTTTTTGAGGCAGTTTTCGTCAATTTCGCCATTAGCATTGCATCTTTGCCGAAAACGGTTCGATCAGATGTGCAAAATGTGCCAAAAACAGGCTTATTCAGCCTTGTCCGCGTCCTTTTTGTAGGGTACCTTGTCGCGCTGGAAATATTTGTCGATTTTTTCTTTCATACTGTCGGGCATACCCTTGGGAACGGGCATTTTCGCGGAATTTGCAAGACGCGAGACGAACGCAACGGCAAAGTCGCCGTCACGCTTGAGCTGTGCCGCGGAAAGCGGAAACATCACGTCGTTGCGCGTATGTATTGTTGCGGTTCTCGTACCGCGCGAAAGTCCGAGCGCGGGAACGCCTTTGTCGCAGAAGGGCGCGGAGTCGCTCGAATGAACCGTCACGATCGTTTCGGCGGCGATTCCGTATTCGCGTGCGAACTGCTCGGCGTAATTTTTCAGGTCGTCTCCGCCGGTGACGAAGATCTGATTTTTTCCGAGGACGGTTCCGCACATATCGAAGTTAAAGCAGAACTTGATTTCCTTTTCAACAATGTCCTTGTGTGTCTCGACGTAAGCCTTACTGCCCAAGAGCCCCTGTTCTTCCGAGCCGCACCAGATGAATCGAAGTGTGCGCTTTGCCGGATTTTCGAGGAAGTGACGGTATAGGTACATTATCGTTGCGGCGCCGGTTGCGTTATCCCACGAGCCTGTGCCTACAAGCACGCTGTCGTAATGTGCCGTCAAAACGACGGTTTCGTCCGGGAAGTCGGTGCCTTTTATCTCTGCGACGATGTTCTGCGATGTTGCTTCGTATTCGTTTTCGCGAAGTTCGAGGTGGATTTTGTCAACGCCGTCGCGCACAAGTTCCGTCGCGTCCTTTGCCCAGATGGAAAAACCGGGGATTTTGCCGTTTTCGAGCATTTTCGGGCGAAGATTGCGCGGAACGAAGTCCGTTGTTTCGGGCGTGGAAAAATGCATGCCGGAAATCGTGATGAACGCTGCCGCGTTTTTCTCGCAAAGGAGTTTATACGCGTCAAACGAAAGCTCGTTAATAAGCACGGCGGTATCGGAAAGGTCGTCCATGCCGTAGGCATAGTCGTCCTCTGTTCCGCGGTCGGCGTAATAAAGCTTGAGCGTTTTTCCGCCTTCGGGAAGCTGACCGGAAAGACCGAACGGGATGACATCAAGTTCCTTTTCGTAAGGCGAGACGGTCTTTGCCGTGCATTTCACAAGCTCGTACGCCGGGATCTTGAATTCCATGTATTCCGCTTCACCGCCTGCATCCTTGATCTCGTTCATAAGGATCTCCGCGGCGCGTTTTTCCTCGGCTGTTCCGCCGTATCTTACAAAACTGAGCTTTTCGGTAAGCTCATACTGGTATCTGTTCATATATAACCCCCTACCGCTTAACGCGGATTAAATTAAAATCGGTGTTCAAAACAATTACGTTAATAATATCACATTTTCACGCAAAAATAAAGCTTTGATCGAAAAAAATTCCGTTGACATCACGTCAAAAGAAAACGTATAATATAATAAACCGATGCAAACTACCATGCGTCACAGGGGGTGGTTTTATGGCAGCTTTTATTACTAATTTTCAGTCACCCGTCGAGTTGGACGACTTGAAAGATCGATTCAATCAAGGAAAAATCTCAAATATTGATATGATTTTGGGGCATAAAAGTCACCGTCCGTTGGAGTGGACCGTTGATAAGACTGCCGCCGTCGGCGACACGGTATATTTTATGTGCGCCAAAACTTCAGTGGATCATATGAGGCATCTATGTTCCGTTTTGCGTGCCATGGATCAATCGGAAACAGATTTATATGCGTTCGCACTGACGCAGCGCTTGCTTTATCGCGAATATGCAGGCAGCATAGTCGCCGTCGGTCACGTAGCGGGCAAGCCCTTTCAAACCAAAGATTCAGGCTGGAAGGCTCCGTATTGGAGAAACCGTTGGTATGCCGAAATCGAAGAAATCACGCTGCTTGATAAGCCCGTCAACATCAGTGATTTTCGCGACTTTATCTTCGTGAGCAGAACGGGCGCAATCACAAAATTGACCTCGGACCAGCAGCAAAAACTGGAAGCGTTGGTGAAGGTGAAATAAACACGTCTTTGAAAATTCGCGACATTATTAAACGATGTTAACAAATTTTCGCCGAAATTTGTTTTTGTTGATGATGAAGCATATGCCGCTTCATTGAGAGAGTGAGGAATTTATGAAAAAACCAATGATAGTAGCGGCGTCTGTTTTGCTTATTCTTGCAATAGGAGCAGGTACCGTATTTGCGTCCGAATATTTCAAGGAGAAGAAAAATGAAAACAACCTTAACATACTGATGGAAGTGTTTTCGGGTACAATCTCAGAGTACGCAGATGCGGATATAATTGAAACAAAGAGCGTTTACGGTAAGTTGAACGGCAACGGAAACGGAATCCAATATTTCGGCAGTGTCTTGATTTCAAAAAACTCTGTCGAAGATATCGATTCGCTGGTTGAAAAGCTTGAGATTCAGTTTGAAATCGTGGAATATTGTGTGCAAGATGAAAGTGATATTTCTTCAAAATATCTTGAACACAAAAAGCTGAAGTACGATTCGCCTATTGATGCTGATTCAGAGTACATATCGATTATGTTTTTCAACTCCAAACACCCTGACAGCGATTTTCTCGACGTGGCCGGACATTAATAATTAAAGATTAATCAAAAAAGCAACAAGTTGGCAACAAGTCGGTGATATAATAATGCACGGAAGGCGGAGTGGACTCCGATTTATCAAGAAAAAAGGAGCTTGGCATTATGAAAAGAATCCCATTTGCAAGATCTCCATTCTCAGTGAATGGTAGGTATCAACTGAAAATCGTTTACCTCCGCGCATAGTTGGCAACGGGTACTATGCGCTATTTACAAAATCGCTCTATGGAGGTAAATATGAAAAAAATATTCACCTATGATTTTCTTATGAGCCTGAAAGACGGTCTCTCGGAAATTGATCACTATTGATGGAGAAATATTAAATGAAGAAGATTGCACATATTATCTTGGCTTTACATATGATTCTGTGGGTTGTTATTCTGCTTATTAGTGTCGCGATGAAATTTACGTATAGTGCTCCGGAGATGGATCCGTTAGATTTTGAACTTTCGAAAGGAGTATACAACGCGTTTATCATTGTTGCATTGTTAGGGATCATTAATGCATCAATATTGTTCTTTTCGTTGCGTGCAGTTTCAAGTGTTTCCGGTGAAAAACATAAAAGGCAAAGAATTGTCGCCTTTTGCTTTTCATTAATAGCAACTATTTTGTTTTACTCATTTGCTGTATTGCTTTTCATTATCAACTCCGATATACTCCTTGTTTTTCCTGTGGCATGGCTTTTGTGTGAACTGTGTTCCGGTGTCATGTTTGCTATTGCCAAAGAAAGATAATATCTTAATTCGCATTTGATATATCATTTGCTGTGAAAAACCACAGCGAATGAGATTGTGCTATTGCAAACAACAAAATAGGTAACAAAATCCCACACAGAAAATGTGCGGGATTTTTGCTATTCCGGCAACAAGTTGGCAACAAGTCGGTGATA
>CAYWAD010000009.1:0-26928 GCA_964456045.1 uncultured Lachnospiraceae bacterium | reverse complement strand
TATCGACTTACGAAAAAGGCTACTCCCCCTACGAAATAACGGAAAGCGAAAAAAGTGTGCCGTTTTTCCTCTACTTGAATTACGAGCCTACCGGTGCGTCCGTAGCAAGGCTGTCACCGGTCGATACGGATAATATTGACGTCGAGCTTGACGGATATATTGATATGCAACCGGAAGTGACCTGCATTTCAAATAATGTTGCCGTTGATCTGTCGTGGTGGTTTAACGAAAAGGACTCATGGTGCGGCGGGTATCCGCTGTGGTCGTATCTTTTACGCGTGACGGACTCCGACGGCGTGTATCATTACTATTATTTCAGAGTGTCTTACTCGCTTGATAACGAACAATGAAAAAAGCTCGGCATAAAATGCCGAGCTTTTTGCGTTTAATCGTTTTCTTTTTCGTCGGTATTGAGAGCGTCACCTTCAATGTTTATGTTGCCGCTACCGTAAGAAGAAATGTTCCCGTAAACGTCGCCGCCAACGCTTATGTCACCGCTTTCGGTGGATATGTTGCCGTTAACATCGCCGTTAACGTTAAAGTTTCCGCTTGTTGTTGCAGCTCCTTCGCAGGTTAAATCGCCTTTGACAGCTATGTTACCGCTTTCTGTAGCAATACTGCCGGTGAAGTCGCCTTCGACACTTATGTTGACGTTTTCCGTCGCAACACTACCTGTGCAATCTCCTTCTACATTTATGTCATTGCTTTGACCGGAGATTTCACCTGTGCCATCTCCTTCGACATTTATGCTACTGTTTTCGGATGAAATATTGCCGGTGAAATCTCCACAGACATTTATCTGTCCGTTCAAAACCGCGTTTCCGCCCGTGATGTAAACGTCTCCCGAAACATCGCTCAAAGAAACGCTTGGAACATTCGTGATAGTTACGTCACCGTTGATCTTTGAGTTGAAGCCGATGTTATCCGACGAATCTTTTATGCCGACAGGTCCGAAAACGTCGCCGTTGAATGCAGCCAATCCGTTTTCGGAAACGGTAATGCTTCCTCTAACGCTTTCGAAGCTTACGGGAGCATGAATTGATATGTTCCATGCACCGTGAGTCAACTCCTCCGGAATGCAGAGATGTACTGTATCCGATAACAGTTTTTCGGTTGATACAATATGTCCGTTGAGGACTTCAACGAAGTAAATTGTATCCGCCGAAGGGCATTTGTCTGTTATTTCGCTGTTTCCCGCAACAGTATATACGTTGGAAGCGTCCGATGTGTCATCGGTTACGGCTGCGGTTACACGTCCGGTCAGTAAATAGTCTATCGTGATGCCGAAATAATCAGCGATCTCCGGTAATAAAGTTATATCGGGGCAGGATGCTCCGTTTTCCCATTTTGAAACAGCTTGAACCGATACTCCGAACTTGTTCGCAAGTGTTTCCTGGTTAACACCGAGACGTTGGCGTTGCTCTTTGATTATGTTTGAAATTATGATTCTCATATCATCCTCCGCAGAGTTATTTTTTCGAGCCGTGCATCCTTACTTGCTAAAACGATACCACGAATATGCGCCGAAGTAAATAAACCGTCGGTTGAAAATGTGTGATTAAACTAATGGTTTAGATGATTTTAGCATTCTTAAAACGAAAAAGCAACATTTGAAGTAAAAAACACGAAAAAATTCTCGTTTCGGCAGGGAAGTTTTGATAAAAACAGATACTTGAAAAAACGAAAAATCAATGTTATAATATAAATACAACGTGTGGCTTGTTGAGCGTAATTCCGGTTGCGTAACTCGGCTGCACTTTTTTTATGCCTAAAAACGTGCGGTCTGCGGTGCGATTTTCGTACAAGGTTACACGTTTTTTATATTTAATAAAGGAAATGTGTATCAAATGGAAATTTCCAATCAGATTTTGGGAAGCGAACGTCTTGGTAAACTGATGAAGCAATACGCGCTTCCGTGCATTATTTCGCTTTTGGTCGGAGCGTTATATAATATTGTAGACCAAATTTTCATAGCAAACGCCGAATATCTCGGTTCTTACGGAAACGCCGCGAACACAGTTGTTTTTCCGCTTACGGTAGCGGCACTTGCAATCGCGGTTATGATCGGTGACGGCTGCTGCGCTTTTGTGAGCATCAGCTTGGGCAGACGTGAACCTGCCGAGGCGAAAAAGAGCGTCGGAAACTCTGTCGTTTTGGCTGTAATCAGTAGTATCGTGCTTACCGCGATTTACCTCATCTTTGCAGAGGATATAATCGCAATGTTCGGCGGAACCGTTAACGAAGAAACCTTCGGATATTCAAAGGAATATTTCTTTTACATTTCCCTCGGAATCCCGTTTTACATTTTCGGTCAGGCGATGAACCCTATCATCCGAGCTGACGGAAACCCAAAATTTGCGATGATTTCGACCTTAGTGGGCGCAATCGTCAACATAATTCTCGACCCGATCTTCATCTTAGGATTCGAATGGGGAATGATGGGTGCTGCGGTTGCCACTGTTTTGGGGCAGATTTTTACAGCCGCGATTTCCGTTTGGTACTTGTTAAATATGAAAGTAATCAAACCGAAAAAAACGGACTTTAAGCTAAGCGGATCCGTTTGCCGCAGAACCTTGACCTTGGGAATAACGAGTTTTCTCGCTCAGATAAGCCTCGTTGCCGCCATGGCGGCGACCAATAATATGCTTCGCAAATACGGTGCGCTCGATCCCATTTTCGGCATGGAAGAATACGCGCATATACCGATGGCGGTCGTCGGAATTGTTATGAAATTCTTCCAGATCGTCATTTCCTGTGTCATCGGTATGGCGGCGGGTTGTATACCGATCGTCGGCTTTAATATTGGGGCAGGACACAAAAAGCGAGTGAAAACACTTTTCACGATGCTCCTTTCATTTGAAGCGATGCTCGGTGCGGCTGTGCTGATCGTGGTTGAGTTTTTCCCGAAGCAGCTTATCGGAATTTTCGGCGCGGCAAACGAAAGCGCTTATTATACCGATTTCGCGATCAAAGCGTTCCGCGTTTATTTGTGCATGCTGATCCTTGCCTGCGTAAACAAGGCTTGTTTCATTTTTCTTCAGGCTATGGGAAAAGCCGTTGAATCAACGATTCTTTCGACGATACGCGAGGTTGTGTTCGGCGTAGGCTTTGCACTTTTGCTCCCTCGATTTTTCGGTCTCGGACTTGACGGCGTACTTTATTCCATGCCCGTTTCGGATGCGCTGACATTCGTTGTCACGCTCGTTTTGATAATAAAAACATATAAACAGTTGAATGAAGAATAAAAAAACAGTCCCGAATGTCATTCGGGACTGTTTTTTTGCTTTTTTGAAAATTATTCGGCTGAGGGATTCATTACTCCGTTGATATAATCGTTCATTGTTTGCGCGATGGAGACAACCTTGTTGGAAGCAACGATTTCACCTATCGGGAATACGTTGCCGTTTGCAATAGCGGTGCATTCGCTCCAGCTGTCGCGACCGAGAATATCGTCAACGGAACCGGTTGTGAGGATGATGTCGGGATTCTTTGCAAGAATATCAGCTTCGGAAACAGTTACAAAACCTTCAAGCTCGCTGTCAGCGCCGAAGATGTTGATGCCGCCGGCGGAAGAAAGAAGCTCGTAAACATAAGAGTACGGAGCGATGGTGTAGTAACCGTCATCGCCTGATCCGAGCTCAACATAAACATTAAGCTTTTTTTCCCAGCTTGCCGTTGCGAGCTGCATTGTGTTAAGCGACTTTGTGATGGAATCAATGATGGAATCAGAGGAAACGTTCATTACCTTACCAATGAAGGAAATGTGGTTCTTGATTGTTGCAACGCTGTCCGCAATGGGAAGCTTAACCGCAACGATGCCTGCAGCAGTGATGGCGGAAACGTCGATTGCCGCGCCCTCATCATAGATAACAACTTCGGGATTTGCGCTTACGATGGCGGATGTTGCGTCTTCGTCCGCGGAATAAGAAGCAACGATCTTGTCGGAAACATTGAGAGCTTCGAAAATGTTTTCGGCAGCTTCTGAAACTGTTACGACTTTTGCAACATTTTTGGAAAGCGTAACGGTGGATCCGTCCGGTGCAGTGAGAACATTGTCGCCGGAATCATTGCCGATGTCGATGGGAAGATCGTTTCCGGAATCGTCACCGCAAGAAGCGAGAGAAAGAACGGAAAGAAGCGTAATAACCGACAAAACGATGGAAATAATGCGCTTAGACATAAAGGAAATACCTCCGAGAATATTTTATTGGGAAATAGGTACAAAATAATGATAACACATTTCCGGCGAGACGTCAATGCTTATTTAATTTCACGTCTGCCCTCGATTGCGCGATTGAGCGTTACCTCGTCCGCATATTCGAGATTGCCGCCGACGGGAATACCGTAAGCAAGACGTGTTGTTTTTACGCCGAACGGCGCAAGCAACTTGGAAAGATACATCGCCGTAGTTTCGCCCTCGACATTGGGATTCGTGGCGATGATAACTTCCTTGATTACCCCCTCCGATACGCGTTTCACGAGCAAATTTGTCGTCAAATCGGCAGGTCCGATGCCTTGGAGCGGGGAAATGGCACCGCCCAAAACGTGATAAAGTCCGGTATATTCGCGAACTCGCTCAAATGCGATTACATCTCGTGCGTCTTCAACGACGCAAACCGTGCTGTGATCACGTTCCTCGTCCGAGCAGATCGCACAAATCTCCGAATCCGTCATGTTTCCGCAAATCGAGCAAACCTTTACGTTGCGTTTTGCGTCCAAAATGGCGTTCGCGAAATCTTTTGCTTCTTCGTCACTGAGGTCAAGCACCGAAAAAGCCATACGCACGGCGGATTTTTTTCCGACTCCGGGCAAACGGCGGAACTTTTCGGAAAGGACTTCAATCGGTTCGATGTAAAGAGACATCTCTTAGAAAAGTCCGGGAAGTCCCATGCTTCCGGTGATTTTCTGCATTTCCTCGGAGTTGGTGTCGTCAACTTGCTTGATAGCCTGATTTACAGCTGCGGTGATGATATCTGCGAGGGTTTCGGTGTCATCCGGGTCAACGATTTCGGGGGAAATTTCGAGTCCGATGACTTCCTTTTTGCCGTTGATGGACAGCTTGACCATTCCGCCGCCTGCGGAAATGTCGTATACGCGTTCGTCAAGCTCTGCTTGAAGCGCCTGCATATCCTCCTGCATTTTCTGCGCCTGACGGATCATATGGTTCATGTTGGCGGGAGCGCCGCCGCCGGGAATTCTTGCTTTCATTTGTACAGCCCTTTCTTTGGATGTGTTAAAATTAAATTAAATCGTCGAGCGGATCTCCGGAATTGCTTTTTGGCGGAGCGCCGTCGCAAATGCTTATCATATTTTCCGTTACGAGCTTACCCTCGAACACGGAGATAAGCTCGGAGAAAAGCTTTTTGTTGTCCGTGCAGACCTTGAGAGTGAAAGGATTTGCGCATTTTACGGTGAATTTTTCGCCGTTTCGCGTGCCGGAAATGAACTGACGGAAGCCGTCAATGAACGGATTTTTTTCAGCTGCTTTTGAAATAAGCTCGCTCCAATAGGGAAGAACTTCACTTTCGGAGGGCTTGTTTTCCGCAACCTTTTCGTTCGCCGGCGCGGACGGTGCGGCTTCGTTTTTTTTCTTCGGTTCTTCTTTTGCCTCGGCTTTCGGCTTGTCCTGCTTTTCGGCGGCAGACAGCGTAGATGTGGGAATACCGCCTACGGACAAAAGTTTAACCGTATCCTCAAGCGCGGAAATGCGTTTCAAAAGTGCGTCGTTTCCCGTGTCTAGCGTTGCGTCACACATTCGGATCAGTGCAAGCTCTGCCGTAATTCGTTTTGTACCGGGTGCTCGCGCAAGCACGGCTGAGGTTTCGTCCAAGAGACGCGACTGATATAAAAGGTCGGGCAGGGAAAAGAGCGCGGAAGTTTCTTTGAGAAGCGACATTGACGACTGCGAAATATCAAGGAATTTTTCGGGAGATTTTGTTGTTTTGCAGATGAGCATATCGCGGTAAAAAGCAACAAGTTCTTCCCAAAATACGGAAACATCACGTCCTGCCGACGTAAGTTCGGAAATAAGCGAGAATACCGCATCGTAATCCGATTCCGCAATTGCTCTTGCAGCGGCGGCGATTTTGTCATAACCGAGCGTTCCGAGAACCTCGGAGATAAGATCTTCGTTTATTTCGGTGTGGCGGCTCGCGCAAAGTTCAAGCAGGGAAACGGCGTCACGCATACCGCCCTCGGAAAGCCGTGCGATTTCGTCAAGAGCGCCTTTTGTGAACGAAAAGCCTTCATTTTCGGATATATATTCAAGTCTGTCCGAGATAACGGGCACCGAAAGACGGCGGAAATCGAATCTTTGACAGCGAGAAATTACGGTTTCGGGGAGCTTGTGGAGCTCAGTTGTCGCAAGTATGAAAATAACGTGCTGAGGCGGTTCCTCAAGCGTTTTCAAAAGCGCATTGAAAGCAGACGTTGAAAGCATGTGTACCTCGTCCACAATGTAAACGCGGTATTTTGATTCCGCCGGAGTGAACATAACCTCGTCTCGGATGTCTCGGATGTTGTCAACGCCGTTGTTACTGGCTGCGTCCATTTCGATAACGTCAACAGATGCGCCCGATAGGATCGAACGGCACGAAGGACATTCGTTACAAGGGTTGCCGTTTTGCGGATTTTCACAGTTTACGGCTCTTGAAAGAATTTTCGCGCAGGATGTTTTTCCCGTTCCTCGCGGTCCGGAAAAAAGATATGCGTGCGAAATAAGACCGTTTGCGGCTTCGTATTTTAACACCGAAGTAATATGCTCCTGACCGGAAACATCATCGAAATTGACGGATCGCCACTTTCTGTACAGCGCGAGATGCAAAATCTGTTCCTCCTTTGGTGTGAAAATATAAATCGGGCTGCATTATAAGACCATACACCTAAAAATCGAATATGCTCGTACACGTGGTAAAAGCGCCGACCGCTCCGGACAGGCGACCCCACAACACACCGAAAAAACCGCTTAATGCTGCTTGGTTCCCCATCTGACATGGTTCACAGCCTTCGATTGCGTAGGACCCATCCTTCAACACGGTCAAGCACAGTGCAAGCCGCACAAGAACAACCCTCAAAATTAGGAAGCTACCCCTGCATATAGCGGATTTCAGGTACAAGGCACCGCTAACTCCCCGGCTGGTATGGTCTTACAATACAGCCCGACCTATTATAACACACGAAAAATTAAAAATCAATACCCGATCTTTAGTTTTAACTTGACTTTTAACTTTTTCTTAACTATAATTATAAAGATGCGATCGGTTAAAATGCCGTATAATAGCTATTTGATGATGCTTACATCAGAGGTTTAAGTATGAAAAACAATGTTCTTGCGACGATTAAGTCGGAAATGCCGAAAATGTCCAAGGGACAGCGAAGGATTTCCGAATATATTCTAACGCATTACGAAAAAGCGGCATATATGACCGCGGCAAAGCTCGGACAAAATTCGGGGGTTTCCGAATCGACCGTTGTCCGCTTTGCAAACGAACTCGGCTACAGCGGATATCCGGAGTTTCAGCATGCACTGCAAACGGCAGTCGATGCAAGACTGACTTCGGTTCAGCGAATCGAGGTTACGGACGAACGTATCGGTAACGCAAGTGCCCTTGAAAAAACGCTCAATTCCGATATAGCCAAAATCAAAGCAACGCTCGAAGCAAACGATTCCGATTATTTCGAAAGTGTTGTGGAGACCATAATAAATGCCGAAAATCTTTACATAGCAGGTGCAAGGTCAACTTCTATGCTTTCGGATCTTCTTGCTTATAATATGAAGCTCGCGTTTGACCATGTTCACAGAGTTGATACCAGTTCGGGAAGCATTATCTTCGAGCAGATGCACAGAATCAAAAAAGGCGATGTGTTTATAGCGCTTTCGTTTCCGAGATATTCCAAACGTATCGTTAAAGCCGTCTCGTTTGCGAAAAATTGCGGGGCGGAGGTGATCGGCATCACGGACAATGAATCTTCGCCTATTGCACCGTTTGCGGATAAGCTTCTTTTCGCGAAAAGCGATATGGCATCGTACATGGATTCGCTTGTCGCGCCGCTTTCGTTGATCAACGCAATCATCGTTTCAATAACGTTAAAAAGAAAAGACGACCTTGCCGCTACGTTCGAGCGTCTTGAACGCGTTTGGGACGAATACGACGTTTTCGATAAGGTGCAGGACAACTGATTTATGACGAATAAAATTAAAGTTGCGGTAATCGGCGCCGGAGCTGCCGGAATGATGGCGGCGGGCGCAGCCGCTTCAATGGGCGCAGACGTTACATTGTTCGAACGTAACGAAAAGCCGGGACGTAAAATCGCGATTACCGGCAAGGGACGTTGCAACCTTACGAACAATTGCGACGTAAATGAATTTTTGCGTAACGTTGTTCGAAATCCGCGCTTCCTTTATGCCGCGCTGAACGCCTTTTCGCCGTCCGATACCATCGACTTTTTCGAAAATCTCGGCGTTCCGTTGAAAACGGAACGCGGCAGGCGAGTTTTTCCCGTTTCGGACAGAGCTTTTGACATAGTTGATGCTTTGAAGAAATATTGCCGCGAAAACGGAGTTAAACAGGTGCGTGCCTTGGTAAACGGTGTGACTGCGGACGAAAATTCCGTAACCGGCGTTGTGTATGATGGAAAAACGGAAAATTTCGATCGCGTTATCGTTGCAACAGGCGGACTTTCGTACCCGACCACAGGCTCGGACGGAAGCGGTTATGCATTTGCAAAGGCGCTCGGAATCAATGTTACAAGCACGTTTCCGTCCCTCGTGCCACTGACGGCAGGTGAACCGTGCGCGGAACTTTCCGGACTCACACTCAAAAATGTGCAGCTTTCCGTGCGTGACAATGTCGCCGGAAAGCAGATCTATTCCGAAATGGGAGAGATGCTTTTTGCGCATTTCGGAATAACGGGACCGCTTGTTTTGTCTGCGTCGGCGCATCTCGAAAAAGACGGCGACTATACTGCGATCATTGACTTTAAGCCCGCACTTGACCGCAAGACGCTTGACGCTCGCCTTCTTTCCGATTTCGATAAATATAAAAATCGAGTAATGCTTAACGCCGTGGCGGATCTTTTGCCGTCCGCACTTTTGCCGCATCTTTTAAGATACGCGGAGGTCGATTTCAATAAAAAATGCAATTCGCTCACGAAAGACGAACGCGCACGCATACTTTCGGCGCTCAAGGGCTTTGAAATCAAAATCACAGGCACGCGCCCGATTGATGAAGCGATCATAACGGCAGGCGGTGTTGACGTCAAGGGAATATATCCGAAAACAATGGAGAGCAGAAGCATCGGCGGACTGTATTTTTGCGGTGAAGTGCTTGATGTGGACGCCTATACCGGCGGATACAATTTGCAAATAGCTTTTTCCACCGGACGTGCGGCAGGGCTCGCCGCTGCCATGTGATACCACTTATTAATTAAGGAGAACATTTATGAATATTGCCATAGACGGCCCCGGCGGATCGGGAAAAAGCGTTCTTGCAAAGAATCTCGCACGCAAGCTCGGTCTTGTTTACGTTGATACAGGCGCGCTTTACCGCACAGTCGGACTGAACGCCTTCAGAAAAGGCATCGCCAAGGACGATAAAGAGGGAATAATCGAATCTCTCAAATCCATAACCGTTTTGATGAAATACGAAAACGGAACGCAAAAGGTTCTGCTTTCGGGCGAGGATGTTTCGGATCTTATCAGAACGTCGGAAATATCAATGTATGCTTCCGCGGTTTCCGCGCTTCCCGAAGTCAGAAGTTTTTTGAATGACTTGCAGGCAGATATGGTCCGCAAAGGCAATGTTGTTATGGACGGACGTGATATCGGAACCGTAATTATGCCGGACGCGGATGTAAAAATATTTCTTTTTGCGTCGTCGGAGCATCGCGCAAAGCGCCGTTATGATGAGCTGATTGAACGCGGTCAGAATGTTACGTATGAAGAAGTCCTTTCCGACATCGTCGCACGAGATACCGCCGACAGCACGAGAGCCGTTGCACCTGCCGTTCCCGCTGCCGATGCGGTTATGCTTGACAACTCCGGGTTTGAAGAACGGGATACCTATCGCGCCGCCATTCATATAATCAATGAGAAAACCGGAGAAAGCTACGATGACACTTTATAAGTTCCTTTATGCCTGTTTTGCTTGGGTGTTTAAGCTTGTTTATCGTGTTCATCCGCATAATACCGAAAATATCCCCGAAAACGGCGCCTGCATAATCGCTCCCAACCATACCGCCGCACTCGACTGCATCATTGTCGCCGTATCCTCTCCGAGGCAGGCGATGTTTATGGCGAAAGCCGAGCTTTTCAAGATTCCCGTGCTGTCTTGGCTTATCCGCGCACTCGGCGCGTTCCCCGTGAAGCGAGCCGAAAGCGATGTCACAGCCATAAAAACGGCAATTTCGATTCTGAAAGATGAAAAAGCGCTTTGTATGTTTCCGCAGGGAACGAGATGTCCGCGAGCGGAGCTTGAGGATACAAAAGATAAGCTCAAATGGGGAGTCGGGCTCATATCGGAAAAGTCCGGCGCAGTCATTGTTCCTGTTTATATAAAGACGAAATACAATAAGCTTAAGCTGTTCGGACGTACGGATGTGTATTACGGAAAGCCTGTCTCGCCGTCCGAGTTTGAGGGATTAAAGGGCAGAGAAAAATACGCTCAAGTTGCGTCGTTCGTGTTTGACCGCATTTGCGAGATAAAAAACAATATCGTTTCCGAGGTCGAAAATGGAAAATAAAATGCAGATCACCCTTGCCGAAAGCGCCGGATTCTGCTTTGGTGTAAAGCGCGCAACGGATACCCTTGAATCGCTGATTAAAGAGAGAAAAGGTAAAATTTACACCTATGGCGACATCATTCATAATCCGCAGTATTTGCAGAAAATGAGCAAACTCGGCGTTGCGACTGTCGGTGCCTACGATATTGACAGACTTTCTGCCGAAGCGAGTGAAGAATCACCCGTTTATGTCCTCATTCGCGCACACGGAATTATGAAATCTGAGGAAGAACGCCTAAAGCTTGCGGAAAAAAACAATCCGCATTTCCATTCCGTTGATTGTACTTGCCCGTTCGTTTCGAAGGTGCATCGCATCGCGGACACCGAAGCGGACGAAGACTCTGTGTTCATCCTGATCGGCTCGAAGGAGCATCCTGAGGTCAAGGGCATCGTAAGCTGGGCACACGGTGAATCATATGTTTTTTCCTCTGCTGACGAAATTGACAGACACATTTTGGGAAATTCTCCGTTAAATTGGGATAAAAAGAAACTTGTAGTAGCCGCGCAGACGACTCAAAACATTAAAGAGTGGAAAAAGTCTTACGAAAAAATAAAAAAACTATATACAAACGCGATAATTTTTGATACAATATGTAATGTTACGGAAAAAAGACAGGGAGAAGCGGCGGAACTTGCCCCGAAATCGGACGTTATGCTCGTTATCGGAGGTAAAGAAAGCTCAAACACAAAAAAACTTTATGACGTGTGTAAGCTCTCGTGTCCCAAAACGTACATGATCGAAACTTACAAAGATATTCCGTCCGAGATACTCGGAAACACATATAAAATCGGAATAACCGCCGGGGCGTCGACTCCCGGAGGGATAATTGAGGAGGTAATTCACAAAATGGCAGAACTCGAAAACATGCAGACATTTGAAGAACTGCTCGAAGGTTCTTTCAAAACTTTAAATACAGGAGACATCGTAACAGGCGTTGTAACATCGGTTACCGGAACTGAAGTGCACCTTGATCTCGGCGCAAAAGCAACGGGTATCATCACACTCGATCAGTTTACCGAAGACACAACGGCAAAGCTTTCCGATCTTGTCAAAGTCGGCGACGAAGTCAAAGCTTTTGTTATCAAAGTCAGCGATATCGACGGTATTGCAACACTCTCTAAGAAGCGCGTAGATTCCGACGCAAGCTGGTACGCTATGCAGGAACTCGCAGCAGACGGCACAATCGTTGAAGGAAAGGTTATCGAAGCCGTTAAGGGCGGTCTCGTTATGAACGTTAACTCCGTAAGAGTATTCGTTCCCGCATCTCTTTCCGGCGTTGCCAAGGATGGCGATCTTTCCGCTCTCGTAGGCACAACTCAGAAGGTTAAGCTCAAAGAAGTAAACGCACGCGGCAAGCGCGCTTACGGTTCCATCCGTGACGTTGCTCGCGCTGAAAGAAAAGCTCGCGAAGACGCTTTCTGGTCCACCGCTGAGGTTGGTCAGAAGTTCCACGGTACAGTTAAGAACCTCACCGCATACGGCGCATTCGTTGAAATCGCTCCCGGTATCGAGGGTATGGTTCATGTAAGCGAACTTACATGGAAGCGCGTAAGACAGCCTTCCGACGTAGTTTCCGTAGGCGACGAAATCGACGTTTACATTCTCGATCTCAATCCCGAACGCAAGAGAATTTCTCTTGGTTGCAAGACAGAAGAAACAAATCCCTGGTATGTGTTCACACATAAGTATTCTCTCGGCGACGTTGCGGAAGTTAAGATTGCCAACTTTACAACCTTCGGCGCATTTGCCGAAATCGTTCCCGGTCAGGATGGTCTTATCCACATCTCCGAGATCAGCGATCAGCGCGTTGCAAAGGCTTCCGACGTTCTCGAACTCGGTCAGCTTGTTAACGTAAAGATCATCGCTATCGACGAAGAAAACAAGAAGGTAAGCCTCTCCATCAAGGCTCTTACGGCTCCCGTAGCTGAAGAAGAATCCGAGGAAGAAGCAGAAGAAGATTACGGTGACAGCGTTGTATATTCCACAGATGCTCCCGACGAGAGCGTTTACACAGAGGAAGACGCTGAATAAGCGATTTTTAAGTTAGCTACATAACGACTTTTTATACATGACTTAATCGGAATCGGGAATCCTTTCGTTGGAGCCCGATTCCGTAACGTATTTTTACGGATTTGCCTTTTTATAAAAAATTTATATCCCTGAGAGGTTTATAATGGGAAAAGCTAAACGAGCAAAAGAAAAAAGACTGCTTGAAGAACAGCGCAAGTCAGAGGCGGAAGCCAAAAAGCGCGCGGAAAAGAAAGAAAACATTAAGATCGCAACGGTCATTATTGCAATCGTTCTCGTAATCGCAATCCTTGTGACGAGCGTTTGCCTTGTTGTAATTTCCGTTAAGAAATCGGGAAATTATCTCCGCAACAAAGTTTCCGTTTCGAGCGAAAACTATGAAATAAACAATGCGATGCTTTCGTACTTGTTTGCCGATACTTTCTACAGTCAGAAAGAATATTTCGATTATTATTCGAGCTATTTCAAACTTGATACGTCATCTTCGCTTAAGAGCCAGAGCTACAGCGATTCGATGACCTGGTACGATTATTTTCTCCAGTCCGCGGCGAACAGCGCGGCAAGCGTTCTCGTTAATGCGGAAGCGGCTAAGGCAGAGGGAATTGAGATCGAAGATCTCGAATTGACTTTGGTTGACAAAGAAATCGAAGCAATGAAGGCAGATGCAGCCGAAAATGACATGGATTTCGAGGATTACCTTTACGAATATTGCGGTCTCGGCGTTCAGGAACAGGATGTTCGCGATATGCTTGAACTGTACTATCTCTCGCTCAAGTATTATTATAATGTAATCTACGGAATCGAGATCACGGACGAAGAACTTGAAGCTTATGCGAAAGAAAACGAGGAAGATTTCCTTGTTGTCGATTATAAGACGTATACCGTTAAAGCGATTTACGATAGCGACGCTACGGAGGACGAGATCAAAACAGCCAAGGAAAGCGCTAAGGCTCAGGCAGACGCTCTCGCGGCTGCGGAAAGCGCCGAAGATTTCGACAATATCCTTATGGCGTATTTGAAGGAATACAAAGCAGAAGACGGCGATTTCGTTGAAACCGTCGAAGCTTCGCTTGTTGAACGTGAGCTTTTCACCGAAGATTCCGATTACAGCGAATGGCTCTTTGACGACGAGCGAAAGGTCGGTGACACAACCGTTATTGACGACGATGACAGCTATACCGTCTATATGCTCATCACGGAAAAACGCCGCGACGATGCCGTTACAAAGAACGTTCGTCACATGCTCTTCATCGAGTCTGAATATGAGTCCAAGGAAGCTTGTCTTGCGGCTGCCGAGGCTGCTCTTGCCGAATTCAACGCAACAAGCAAGACCGAGGATGATTTCGCGACGCTCGTTCCCAAGTACACGGGCGACACAGGCTCCATTTACAACGGCGGACTTTATGAAAATGTTCGCGAAGGCGAGATGGTTGAGGAGTTTGAGGATTGGTGCTTTGACGAGGCACGCAAGGTTGGCGATGTTGAAATCGTTTACACCGAATCCTACGGCTATCATGTTATGTATTTCTGCGGTGACGGTGAAGCCGGCTGGGCTGCTACCGCTCGCGAGGACCTCACAGACGAGGCGTATGAGGACATTTCCGAGGAACTGCTTCTTAAGTATGACGTAACAATAGATCTCGATAAGGCATCTAACGTTCCGGACATCAACTCGTAAATAAAAAACAGGCGCGGAAAGGATATGCTTTTTCGCGCCTGTTTGAAAAATTAAACCGATAGTTAAACTGCTTTTGTTTGTTGAGACAATGTGAACAAATTTTGACGCTTTGTTTTGTGTATGTCTACAAATTCGCAATGTTTGCTCAAATAAAAGTTGAAAAAATACTTTTTTCATGGTATTATAATGATAAATTATAACCCTTTAGCTTTGAAAAGGAGCGTAACGATTATGAAGAAATTTTTAGCTATTCTTCTCGTTCTTGCAATGGTATGCGTCTCTGTGATCGCTTGCTCGGACTCCGGGGATGATAAAAAGAACCCTGTTGACAGCGATTCTTCCGATGATTCCGCAGAAGTCGGCGAATACACGACCGATATGACATCGGAAGAAATGCTTCAGTGGAGCGGCGAAAGCTTCTACGTAAGAACTGTTGAACTTTCCAACGCAAGAATGCAGCTCGACTTCGAGGAAATTTCCGATGACCCGGTCGATCTTGCCGTTTATTACCGTACTGCTTACATTGAGCAGGTTATGGGAATTGATTTCGTTGACATTATGGACGCCGATTATTATTCGAGCGGCTTCACCTCTGTCGATACCCTCGTTCAGGCAGGTGATGATACATACCATGCTTTCAACGTAAGATGCATTGAGTCCATTTCCGCTTGGTCTAACGGTAATATCTATACTTTCGACGAACTGAAGTATGTAAATCTCGATAAAGAATATTGGGCTCATGACCTCAACCCCGGCTTGACACTCATGGGTGAACAGTATACCGCTGTCGGCGCAGCTGACCTTAACGTATACGACTTTATGTTCGCTCTCATGTTCTCCAAGCAGGTGTTCGAAGAAAGAGGACTTCCGAACCTCTATGAGCTTGTTGATAACGGCGAATGGACAATCGATAAGATGTCTGAAGTTATGAAGAACTCTTACTTCGACGAAAACAGCTCCGATACAAGAGACAGCGCTGACTTCTACGGCTATCTCGCAGATGCTCGTATGGTTGTTCCTGCGTTCCTCGTATCTTGCGATGCTCTTTCCGTAACAAAGGATTCCGACGACTACCCGGTTCTGAACTTCGAAGATGAGCATTTCTATGACGTTCTTCAGGAAGTGTTTGTTATCATGTGGGACGAAGAAAACTGGTTTGAAAACTATACCGGTGATAACGACGTTCCGTCTCAGTGCATCCAGATGTTCTCCCAGAACCAGGCTCTTTTCCTTGACTGCTCGTTCAATTTCGTTCCGAACCTTCGTAGCATGGAAACAGACTTCGGCATCGTTCCTTATCCGAAGTGGGATACAGAACAGGATAGCTACTACTCCAGAGTTTCTTACTTCTTCTCTCTTGTAGTTCCGAACACATGCCCCGATGTTGACTTCACAAGTGCTGTTCTCGAAATTATGAACTGCTATTCTCAGAACTCAGTAATCCCCGCTTACTACGATCAGTCTCTCCAGGGCAAAATCGCTCGTGACGAAGAATCTCAGGCAATGCTTGATATCATCTTCACTCACCGCGTAGCTGACCTCGGCGATACAACTTTCTGCGACCTTATCCGTGACGGTGTTCTTTCCAGTATGTTCGGCGGAGACAGCAGAAATATGTCCACACTCACATCCAAGAGCAAGTCCATCAAAAAGAAGATAAGCAATTATCTTGAGGACGCAATGGGCAATTAAACTAAAGCATATAAAAGGACGAGTTTTTACTCGTCCTTTTTGCTTTTGTCGATCGAAAAAGGTCGTGAAGTTTTGACTTCACGACCTTGATTTGTTTATGCTTCTCTTACGTAAACTGCCATTTCGCCTTCGCCGCGATTTGCCCAAGTGTAATAAGGAATGAACGTTAACTTGATTTTTTCGCGTTTGGGCGGCGTTTCTCTGTAAAGTGAATCGTTCCCGTCATCAACGAGAATTGTTCCGTCTGCGTAAATTTCGACTATTCCGCCGAGCTTGTCGGCAACATAAGCTTCGGTAAGCTCGGAATCGGAGGGGAGTGTTACGCCTGCGATCGGGGAAGCGTTGTCCGCGGACTCAACACAATAAACAATGGGACCGCGTCTGACGGCAACCTTGCCTGCGTCTGCGCGCACCTGATAGTTCGCGTAAACTCTCTGTGGAGCTACGTGTAGTTTGAGCTCAACTGTGTCGCCTTCACTCCATTCGCGGTCGATAACTGCGTAGCCATTGACCATTTCGTATTCAACGGATTTGCCGCCGAGCGTGACGGAGTATGCCTTCTTCGAGAATGCGGGGATTCTGAAGCCGAGTGCGTATTTTCCGGCTGACGCGGTAACGGCTATGTCACCGTCGAGCGGATAGTTAGTCCTTGTTTTGAGCTTCACATCGCAATTTTCGGCGTGCAGAGTAGCTTCACCGGCAACGTAGAGGTGGTTGTAAATCGTGTTGCCGTCGATGGTGTACATATATTTGCCGATGCTCGTTACCATTCTTGCAAGGTTAGGCGGGCAGCAAGCGCAACCGAACCACTTGGGACGAACGGGAAGTGCGTGACGGTGTTCGGGATTCTTCTTGCTTGCTTCGGGCCAAACTTCGAGAGGATTTACGTAGAAGAAATTCGTTCCGTCAAGCGACATACCTGCAATGCAGGTGTTGTAAAGCGCGGTTTCCATTGTGTCCGCGTAGCTCGAATCGACCTTGATCTGGAGCATCGCTCTCATAAAGAAGCAAAGCGCGATCGAAGCGCAGGTTTCTGCATATACGGTGTCGTTGGGAAGATCGTAATCGAATGTGAATCTTTCGCCGGACGGGGAAGAACCGACGCCGCCGGTGATGTACATACGCTTGTGAATGAGATTGTCGTAGAGGCGTTCGCAAGCCGCGAGGAGCGTTTCGTCGCCTGTTTCGCGAGCAACGTCCGCCATACCTGTAGCAAGATAAAGCGCACGAACGCTGTGCCCTTCGAGAGCTTCCTGCTCGCGAACGGGCTTGTGCCACTGAGCATAGTCGCCCGGATCGCGCCAATGACGCTTTTGACCGCCGTTGCGCTTTTCTTCTTCGATGTCGAAGAAACGAGGCTCCTTCGCGCGTTCGTCTATGAAATATTTAGCGAGCTTGAGCATAAGCGGATCGTTCGTTGCGTGGTACATCGAAACGAGCGCAAGCTCAACTTCTTCGTGTCCGGGGTAGCCGTGAAGCTTGCCTTCTTCGGGGCCGAGCACGGAATCAATGTGATATGCCATGCGAGTCATAATGTCAAGCAGCTCGCGCTTTCCGGTTGCATAATAATAAGCGGTTGCGGCTTCCATCATGTGGCCGGCGCAGTAAAGCTCATGGTTGTCGCGGAGGTTTGTCCAACGCTTGCCGGGCTCTTTTACCGTGTAGTAGGTGTTGAGGTATCCGTCCGGTTGCTGCGCACGACCGACGAGAGCGATTGCTTCGTCAGCGATTGCTTCAAGTTCGGGATCGGGCTTGGACATAAGCGAGAACGCAACAGCTTCAAGCCATTTTGCAAGGTCTGAATCTTGGAAAACGAAACCGTAGAATTCGCCTTCGGCTTCGCCTGCCGCGATCTTGAAGTTTTGAATACAATGACTGGGCGCTGCGTCCGGTACACGATCGTTCAAAGTTTCCCACTGATAGGGAATAACATGATTACGCACGAGATCCATGAAGCGGCCGAAAAAGCCATGCTCGTCAACTTTGATCTCTTTTACGTTAGGGGTGGAAAGATTTTTCACTTCAAACCTCCGAATAAATTAAACTGTGACGTTGTTCGTCGAGTCAATCTTAACATAATAATGAAGATAACGCAAGTGTGTTTTTGAGTTTTACTCATGTTTCTGCTCTGAAATACTTAAAAATCACGCTTTACAAAAGGCGTGTTGTGTGGTAAAATATATAAACAGTGATGAAAATGGGAGTTTACGGCTTAACGCCTTGTTATAAACCGCAAAAATGAAAAAGATTTAATATTCTAACGATGCGTAGAGACAATTTCAGTTAATTTCGGAGGAAAAAAGATTTGATTATAGCACTTGAAGAAGCAAAGTATAAATTGATAGGTATGCGCGAGCCCGTTGAAGATCTCGGCTCTGCGCTCAGAATAGACGAAGTTCTTGAAAAAATCACAGAGCTTGAAAAAGCGACGTACGCGGACAATTTCTGGTCGGATTCGGAAAATTCCGCTCGCGTGCTGAAAGAAACCAAGCAGCTCAAGGACAAGGCGGAAGCGTATCATAATCTCGTAACGCGCCTTGAGGATGCAATTATGATGGCGGAAATGGCGATTGAAGAAAACGACGAATCCATGATTGACGAGATTACGAGCGAGGTTAACGAAATCGAAAAAACCGAAGCTCAGATGAGAATAGAAGTCCTTCTTTCGGGCGAGTATGACGCGAATAATGCAATTGTGTCGTTCCATCCCGGCGCAGGCGGAACGGAGGCTCAGGACTGGGCTCTTATGCTTTACCGTATGTATACTCGTTGGGGGGAACGTCACGGTTATACGGTCAAGCTTTTGGATTGGCTCGACGGCGAAGAAGCCGGCCTCAAGAGCGCAACTATTATGGTGGAAGGTCTCAATGCGTACGGCTATCTTAAGAGCGAAAACGGCGTTCATCGTCTTGTTCGCGTTTCTCCCTTTGACTCGTCAGGACGAAGACACACCTCCTTTGCGTCTGTCGAGGTAATGCCCGAATTTACGGATGACGATTCGATTGAAATAAACGAATCCGATTTGGAAGTGACGACTCATAAGTCGAGCGGCGCCGGCGGTCAGCACGTCAATAAGCCCGAATCCGCAGTAAGAGTGCTTCATCAGCCAACCGGAATTGTTGTTGGCTGTCAGACAGAGCGAAGTCAGATCCAAAACAGAGAAACTGCGCTTAAAATGCTCAAGGCGAAGCTTATGGAGATTAAGGAGCGCGAGCATCTTGAGAAAATCGAAGATATTCAGGGGAACAAAACGAATATCGAGTGGGGCTCGCAGATTCGTTCGTACGTGTTTATGCCGTATACGCTGGCGAAGGATGCAAGAACCGGCTACGAAGACGGTAACATACAGGCAGTTATGGATGGAGATATTGACGGCTTCATCAACGCTTGGCTTAAATGGAATTCAAGCAAATAAAATCAACAAAAAAACCTTTGCGTTTTTACGCAAAGGTTTTTTTGTTGTCGTGATGAGGATAATTATACTTAATTTTGCAAATAATACACTGTAAAAAAACATTCCGGAGTCAAAAAGCAATGAAATTACACGAATGTATTAAAAGGCAAATGCATAACTTTAGACTCATAAAAGTTATGCAACCGACTAACACCGGTACAGCAAGTGCCGATGACCGATTTTTCGCCAATAAAGCGAAGCTCGCCTTTTTGTGTTTTGAAAATATACAAAGATTACGTGCAATGAATCGTCCAAAAGATGAAAATGATTTGAAAATAATTGATTTTTGTCGCGATTTTGTGAAAAAACACGCATATTCGATCGCACAGCAAGACTTGATAGATGAACTGGAGAAGGTTCAAAAAGGAATGGTAAAATTCTCGACAAAAGAACTTCGCAACCTCAAAGTGTTTGTTTTGTGCACGATATTTGATGCTGTAGCAAGCGATGTGTCCGACGATGCCGAGCAAAGGAAGCGTCTTGCGATGAAAATGCTGAACGGTTTGGAAAATATTGATTTTCAAAGCGTTTTTGAGACTGTCTCGCCTGTTGAAAAGCTGCTTATGTCGGATCCAGCAAATGTGTATGCGAAATGCGATTTGGCTACAAAGGAACTTTACAGAAGCAAGCTTTCAAGTGAGGCACGCAAGCGGAAAATCGCGGAGTATGAGCTCGCGAATCGGTATCTCAAGCTTGCCGAGAATTCATCCGGGAAAAACGCGCACATAGGGTATCATATACTGAAAAACTCCGAGCGACACAGCCCGACGATGTACTTTTTGATACCCGACGTTGCATCCGTGTTAGTCAGCTTGCCTGTTTTGGCGTTTGCATATAAAGTCGGACTTTTTTACGTTCTGTTTTTGACTTTTGCAACATATCTCGTTGTGAGACAAACGACTAAAAAGCTTTTCGATGATTTTGCCTCGCATTATGTGATGCAATCTTTGCCACCGAGATTGGATTTGAAAAACATTCCGAGTAGTGCGAAAACGCTCGTTGCATACACAGTTTCACTCCAAGGAAAGACGCTTGACAAACATCTGTTCGACAAAATACTATTATATGCACGTGCATATAACGATCAAAACCTCAGTTTCTGCGTTCTTGCGGATCTGCCGGATTCAAAAACGGAAAAAGCGCCGGAAGACCGTGAAATTATAGATTACGCAATGAATCGTATGGACGAAATACGTTCCTTTAATCCGGGCAGTTTTTTTGCATACAGAAAGCGCACCTATTGCGAAAGCGAAGAAGCGTACATCGGACACGAGCGAAAGCGCGGCGCTCAGAATGAGCTTATAAATTTGCTTTCGGATGACGGTACATCTTTGTTTTTTTACGGAGGCGAAAAACCGGAAAACATTCAGTATTTGCTTGCGCTTGATGCGGATTCGGAAATTGCATACGAGGACATACTGCGTCTCGTTGCAACTGCCAGCCATCCGTGTAACGCGCCCGAATTCGCAAACATTGAAGGCACCGAAATCGTCACCGATGGGTACGGAGTTTTTGTTCCCACAGCGGTTCTGAGTTTGAAAAATATCTCCGAACGTAGCAAATATTCGATATTAAAAAACGCCTTTGAAGGCAGAAAATCCTATGAAAATGCTATATTTTCGGTCTATACTGCGCTTAGTGACGAGGGCGTGTTTTGCGGCAAAGGACTCATAGACATTTCGGCTTACAAACGTGTTGTATCAGGTAAATTCCCGCGCGGATGTATCTTAAGCCATGACATTGCCGAGGGAACTTTTTTGCGCGCCGCGGCGGTTGCGGATGCTACGGTTTTTGATTCGCCGCCGAAAAGTTTTATAAGCGAGCAAAAACGACTGCATCGCTGGATCAGAGGTGATTTTCAGTCGGTTTGCCTGGTGAGAAAATATATAACCGATTGCGACGGCAAAAAATACAAAAATCCGCTTCCCACGCACAGAAAAATGCTCATTTTCGAACCTGTAAAATCGCATTTGGCTTCGGCATTGAAGGCTCCGGCGCTTGTTTTCGCGCTTGTTATGGGAGGTAAAATCGGCTTTTGGATGTATCTTTTGCTGATTTCCGACTTGATTTACAACGCTGTCAAACACATTTCGACTGCTCATAAGCTCCCGAAAAGAAGCTATGACGGAGGTTCACCCGACTTTAAGCAAGCGTCTGGTTTCGCTTTGTTCACCGGTTTTGCATCCGTTGCAGCGGATTCATGTCTCGCGGTTGATGCCGCTGCGAGAGCATTTTATCGCTCGAATTTTTCGCACAAACACCTGCTTGAATGGAGCGTATCAAGCGTTACGGACCAAATCGAAGACGCGAAACACAAGATTATCGCATCATTAAAGACAAGTGTCTTGTTTGGCATGTTGTCTATAACAGTCGCTTTGCGTTTGACGGGTACTGCGGAGTTCTTACTCTTGCTTCACGCTATTTCCTGGGTGATATATCCGTTTTGTATTGCGGAATTGAACGTTTCGTTTTCAAAGCCGCTCGAAAGAAAACATCAATCCGAAATGCGATACGACGCTTTGAAAATGTGGCGTTTTTTCTCCGAAAATGTCAACAGAAATTCCGGATTTTTACCGCCGGACAACATTTCTTTCTTTCCCGAAAAAAAGACGATCTTTCGAACTTCACCCACAAACATAGGGCTGTATTTGCTTTCGACCTTGAATGCGTTTGATTTCGGATTCATCGACAGCGATGAGCTTTTTCGCCGTCTTACGGACACGCTTAATGCGGTTTTGTCGCTCGAACGCTCAAACGGACATTTATATAATTGGTACGATATTCAAAATATGTGCGCTATTCCTCCGCTTTATATTTCAACCGTTGACAGCGGAAATTTGGCTGTGTCGCTTCTCACCGTGAAAAACGGTATAAAGTGCTTCGATGCTTTGTGTGCCGAGCCGATAAAACTGATCGACCGAATTCTTGACGATATGGATTTTACGTTTCTCTACGACAAACATCGCAATCTCTTTCACATCGGTTACTACGTCTCTGCCGGCAGACTCGACCCGAATTTTTATGACCTCTATCCGAGTGAGATGCTTAGTGTTTCGTTTTATGCCGTTGCGAAAAAGCAAGTCCCGACGGAGCATTTTGCCGCACTCGGACGCATATTTTCTGATAAGGATGGGCTCCCGTCGATGCTTTCGTGGAGCGGAACCGCATTTGAATATTTTATGCCTGCGCTCTGGCTGCCGTTCGAGCCGATCACCGAAAGGGGCGAAATGCTTTTTTCCGCCGCTAAACGTCAAAAGCTTAAAAATGCCGTTTTCGAGGGTGAAAAAATATACGGCATCTCAGAGTCCGGATATTTCAACTTCGACAAAAAATCAAACTATTCCTATAAAGCAAACGGTGTTTCGGAACTTGCAATATCGACAGAAACGGGCGAGTCCGTTTACTCGCCGTACTCTCTGTATTTGATGCTTGCTATAGACTCGGATGCCGCGGAAACACTTGTTAATCTCAAAAAAACGTCGCTTTACGGCGAATACGGATTTTACGAGGCAGTCGATATGGTGACGCATCGTGTCGGAAACGAAGCGGCGATTATAAGGCAGTATATGGCACATCACGTTGGGATGAGCATCGCTTCGACGGCGAATCATTGTCTTGACAATATCAATATCAAACGTTTCACGGAAGATCCTAATATTGCCGCGTCCGAATATTTGCTTTATGAGAAAAACGAGATATGCAGACCTCGCGCCGATGAAAAACTTAATAGGTTGTTTTTTGCGGATAATAAAAAAAATTATTAAAAATTCGAAACTAAAGTCTACTTGGTATTGCAAAAATCGCTCGCGTAATGTACAATGTAGGTAAGTGTGTCTGCTTGCCAACGTATTTTGCGTGAGTGATTTTTGGTTTTTGGAGGAAATAAAATGCTCGGAGCACTTCTCAATGTAAATAAAATTTCTTTTCCGGGCCTCGGAATCGACGAATTCTCGGTAAACGAGGTCGCATTTTCGCTGTTCGGCATTGATGTTGCCTGGTACGGCATTATCGTTACGTTCGCAATTGCGGTCGTTTGCGCGCGCGTTTACGCAGGTGCGGTCAAACTCGGATATAAAGTAGACGACATACTCGACTATTTTATTTTCTCTATAATTTTCGGAATCGTCGGCGCAAGAGCGTATTATGTCATTTTTTACGGACTTGACAGATACGTAGTTACGGACGGAGGTTTCTGGCACAACCTTTCAGAATCGTTTATGAATATAATCGCGATTTGGAACGGCGGTATCGCCATTTACGGCGGCATCATCGGCATCGTGATAACGATTATCGTTGTTTCCAAGGTCAAAAAAATACCGATTTTGCCCATTCTTGACCTCGGCGGTCACGGCGCTATGATCGGTCAGGCGATTGGACGTTGGGGCAATTTCTTCAACGCGGAAGCACACGGCGGCGAAACGGATATTTTCTGCCGTATGGGAATCACAAACGCTTTCGGAATCACGATTTGCTATCATCCGACTTTTTTGTACGAGTCGATTTGGAACGTGATCGGTTTCATCCTTATTTTTATTTTTTATAAGCACAGAAAGTACGGCGGACAGATATTCCTTATGTACTGTTCTTGGTACGGTTTCGGAAGAATGTTCATCGAAGGTCTCAGAACGGACAGCCTTTATATCGGTGCGACAAATATCAGAGTTTCTCAGCTTCTCGGATTCTTGCTTTTTGTAGCCGGAACATCACTTCTGATCTATTTCGGAATAAAAAACAAGGACGCGACAAGCGAAGAATACATTTCGTCGATCAAAGCGTCGCTTTCCGGCTCTGTGCAAGTCCCCGAAAACGCAATCGGAATTATTGAATCCGATGCGGAAACGGTATCAAACGAAGTTTCCGAGGAGGATAATGACAATGACAGCGAAAATAATTGACGGTAAGCTTGTTTCTGCGTCTGTTCGTGAAAAAATCAAGGCAGAAGTCGATAAGCTTGATTTCAAACCGGGACTTTCAGTAATCATCGTCGGTGAAAATCCCGCATCGCAGGTGTATGTGCGCAACAAAAAGCGTGCCGCACTTGAGGTTGGTTTTGATTCAAATGTATATGAGCTGCCGGAAACAACAACACAGGCGGAGCTTGATGCCGTTATTGATAAACTCAATGCGGATCCGACGGTTCACGGCATTCTCGTTCAGCTTCCGTTGCCTAAGCATCTTGACGAGAGGGAAGTTACGGAACGTATACTCCCGGAAAAGGATGTTGATGCATTCCACGCCGTCAACTGCGGTAAGATTTTGCAAGGTAACGCGGCGCTTCTGCCTTGCACTCCTGCAGGTGTTATGGAAATGCTTGACTATTACGATATTCCGATAGAAGGAAAGAATTGCGTCGTTGTCGGAAGAAGTAATATTGTCGGTAAACCGATGGCACTTTTGCTGCTCGGACGTAACGGTACCGTAACGGTTTGCCATTCGAAAACAAAAGAACTCTCAAAAATTACCAAAGAAGCGGATATTCTTGTAGCCGCAGTCGGTAAAGCGAAGCTTATTACCGCCGATATGGTAAAGGACGGTGCCGTCGTAATTGACGTCGGTATGAACCGAGACGAAAACGGCAAACTTTGCGGAGACGTTGATTTCAACGCAGTTGCTCAAAAAGCAGCCTATATTACCCCCGTTCCCGGAGGAGTAGGCCCTATGACGATTTCAATACTGCTTAAAAATACACTTACGGCAGCTTTGAATATAAATAATCATTAATTTAAGAGGTATATTTATGACACTCGTAGTACTCGCAGCAGGTATGGGTTCCCGTTACGGCGGAATGAAGCAGATCGACCCCATCACAAAGCACGGCAATTTCATCATCGACTTTTCTGTTTATGATGCAATCAAGGCGGGATTTGACCGCGTCGTTTTCATAATCAAGCCCGAAAACGAAAAGGATTTTGAAGAAACAATCGGCGCACGTCTCCGCGGAAAGATCAAGGTTGAATATGCATATCAGACGCTTGATAATCTTCCTGAAGGCTTCACGGTTCCCGAAGGCAGAGTTAAGCCTTGGGGCACTTCTCACGCGCTCCTTTGCGCTAAGGATGTTGTCGGCAACGATAAGTTTGCAGTTATCAACGCGGACGATTTCTACGGACGCGAAATGTATGAAAAGATCGCAGAATTCCTCCGCAACCTCAAGGAAGGGGAAGAAAATAAGTTCTGCATGGTAGGATACGTACTTAACAACACTCTTTCTCCCAACGGAACGGTAACTCGCGGACTTTGCCAAACAAACGACGAAGGAAAGCTCGTTTCTCTCGTAGAAACCTTCAAGATTCAGCCCAACACGAACATTCCCGAAGGCGCAGAATCTTTCGAAAACGGCGAATGGGTACCGCTCGACAAGAACAGCATCGTTTCCATGAACTGCTGGGGTATGACAAGCGCGATTTTCTCCGAACTTGAAGCGGATGTTGTAAAGACCCTCTCCAATCCCGACAGAGATCCGCTCAAGTGCGAAGCCCTTCTTCCCACAGCTGTATTCAATATGATCTCCGAAGGAAAGTGCACGGTAGATATGCTTACAAGCAATGCACATTGGTACGGCGTAACTGTACGCGAAGACAAGCCCACCGTTGCGGCAGGCATCAATGAGCTTATCGAAGCTGGTGTTTACCCCGAAAATCTCTGGGCATAATTCGCTGACTTCTTTTCGAAAGTGAGGAAATAACATTATGGCAATTCTTGTTTCCGGCGGTACGGGATTTATAGGATCGCACACGGTTGTGGAACTGCTTAATGCAGGATACGATGTTGTTGTTTTCGATAATTTTTACAACAGCAAGCCCTGCGTTATCGACAGAGTTAAGAAAATAACAGGACGCGATTTCAAATTTTACGAAGCCGATATGCTTGACGAAGAAGCTCTCGATCGTATTTTCAACGAGAATGAGATCGAAGCCGCGATCCATTTCGCAGGCCTTAAGGCAGTCGGTGAATCTTGCGCGATTCCGCTGACTTATTATTACAACAATATCACCGGCACGATCAAGCTTTGTGAGGTTATGGCAAAGCATAACTGCAAAAAGATAGTGTTCTCGTCATCAGCAACGGTTTACGGCGAGCCCGAAAAGGTTCCGATGCAGGAGGATTTTCCGACATCGGCAACGAATCCCTATGGCGAAACAAAGCTTGTAATCGAGCGCATCCTTTCCGATCTTTGTGCGTCAGACAGTGAATGGAGCGTTTCCTGCCTCCGTTACTTCAACCCCATCGGCGCTCACAAGAGCGGTCTTATCGGAGAAGATCCGATGGGAATTCCGAACAATATTATGCCTCGTA
>CAYWAD010000008.1:0-29014 GCA_964456045.1 uncultured Lachnospiraceae bacterium | reverse complement strand
AGGTCGCGGAAATTATGTGACCGTGCGCGATACCGAATATAAACGCCGATATGATCGCTGCCGTCAGCGGCTTCATTGAGCGGCGAAGCCGTGAATGGATGCAACCTCTGAAAACGATCTCTTCCACGATCGGCGCGAAAAATACAACGCTCAAAAGCTCAAGCCAAAGCGGACTTTCTCCGATGAATGAATAAAGCTCGTTGTAGCTTTCAATAACGCTTTCGGGGAAGGGGATGACGCTGATGATGAAAACGACGATGCTTTGCATCGCTATTGCGGCGGGGATGACAGCCCAGATGCGCGGATTTTTGATCGGCTCCAAGTGAAACGACGTGTGATCGCTGAATTTGCGCTTGCGACGCTTCGCGATAAACCAAACCACGAGTATTGTGATCACGGACGAAACGACGCTTACCGCATTTGTGTCAACGGCGTAGGCGGCTTCGAGCATTTCGTTTTGCAGTTCGTTTGCCAAACTGTTGATGATGGCGTTATATTCCTCGTTGGAAATTTCGATGATGTCGATGCCGGAAAGTTCCAAGTATTCCGTGACGTAATTTGTTGAAGCGGTCATCATTGCGCCGAACTGAAATGCCGTTGAAACGATGGTTTGAATCAGCAAAAACAGGAAAAAGTAGCCGATTGCGTGCATCATTGAGGAGAGAAGTTTCGCGAACGGAGATTTTTCCGGTTTTGGCGGAGGCGGAGGAGAATAACTTGATTCGGGATTGAAATATGTGGCGGTGGGACCGTCCCAAAGGTTTATGCGCTCTTTTTGAGAGTTGTTTTCGGAAGAAGCGTCCGATTTGCTGTTGTTTTCGAAGGTTTCATCCGCATTGTTGGCGGCTTCGGGGGTTTTTTCGCTGTCGTCCGTGAAGGATTTGCCGCAGTAAGGGCAAAATTCCAAGCCGTCGTCGGACATGCGGAAACATCGTTTACATATCATTTTGACTGCCTTCCTTTCTTTGTTGTGTGTTTTTTTCGAGCTCGGAAAGTCGCTTCTTTATCGAGCAAAGCTCTTGCTCGATCGGGTCGGGAATGTGTACCTGGTCGAGATTGTCTATACGTTTGCCGTTCATGCGGACGGGGCGCGCCGGTATGCCCACTGCCGTGCAGTTTTCGGGAAGTGGGGAGAGGACAACGGCGTTCGCCGCAATCTTTGTGCCGTCACCGATCTCAAAGCCGCCGAGAACCTTTGCGCCGGCACCAACCATAACGTCGTTGCCGAGTGTCGGGTGGCGTTTACCGGTTTCCTTGCCTGTGCCGCCGAGCGTCACACCTTGATATATCGTGCAGTTGTCGCCGATCTCAGCCGTTTCTCCGATGACGACGGCTGAACCGTGGTCAATGAAAAGACCGTGACCGAGCTTTGCGCCGGGGTGAATCTCAATTCCCGTGAAAAATTTTGCCGCCTGGCTGATTGCACGCGCTGCGGTGAAATGCTCGTCTTTGTAGAGCTTGTGCGAGATTCTATGCGCCCAGATTGCGTGCATTCCGGGGTAAAAAAGCGCTGCTTCAAGGTCGCTTTTTGCGGCAGGGTCGCGCTCACGGATAGATTTTACGTCATTTTTGAATTCATTTTTGACAATTTTTGTTTTATCGCGAAGCTTGCCGAGGGCAATTCCGATGTCGTGAGACAGTGTTGCCTCAACCGTTATTTTTATTTTACTCAAAACAGAAGAATCCTTTCAAAAAATATAAGCCTCCCGTGACGTACACGGGAGGCGACAGTACCGCGGTTCCACTCCGATTTGTTGCTTTGACCGTGTAACGTGCGGTGACGCGGCGAAGCATAAAGTATATGTGTGCCGAGACTCGCGGATGCACATTCGGAGCGCGATTCCATCCTTTTCAGCGGTCGAACGGTCTCTGTAAATCGGCTTTTTCCGTTTTCTTTCCGGTCATTGTCTTTTGGATATTAATATACAATACATTATATACAATTTCGTTTGATTTGTAAACCCCGTATGCGGAAAATTTACTTTTTAGAGAGTGACACCGATAGTATTAAAGATAAAAAGTATGCTTAATTGTTGAAAAATATACCAAACCGTGATACACTGTGATTAACGGTTTCGAATTTGATTTGCCCAGGGGAGATTGTGTTATGAGTAAAAAAAGATACATAATTACGTCGATTATATGTGATACACTTGCGGCAGTTGTAATTTTGCTTTCGTTTTGCTATTTTCATCACGTAAAGAAAATGACAGCATCCGACAATGACGGAGACATCATTATAGGAGGCGCGGACAATACGGTCGGCACATCTTCGGATGAAGTGGTCAACGATTTTTCGAGCAAGTTCGCTGATGTGTTCCTTGATGAGGGGAAAGTTGAAACCGGTGACGGCTATTATCGCAGTCACGACATAAATCTGACGGTTACGGAGGTTGTCGAAGAAGTTGATGACTATGTCGTGCGGTACATAGTTTACGACGTTTATGTTCGACAGCTTGAAAACCTTTTTACCGTCGCGAGCACGGAGCGAGTTGCGTTTACGGAGCTTGTTGAGGCGGCAGGCGAGCCGATTGCGGCGATCAGCGGTGATTTTTGGAGAAATTCTGCGGATGTTGCTGTCAGAAACGGTGAAGTTTTGACGACGGGCATTAAGATTGAAAACGATATTTGCGTTATGTATCGCGACGGAACGATGGAGATTGTGTCACCGTACGAGTATACGTCCGATTATTTTGGCGGAAAGGACGTGTATCAGGTTTGGGATTTCGGACCGTCATTGCTTGACGAAACCGGCAAAGCCTTGGGAAAAGACGATTTTGATGAGTACAGCGATATAACGCCGAGAAACCCGCGTTCCTCAATTGGGTACTACGAACCCGGACATTATGTGTTTATAGTTGCCGACGGCAGACTTGATGTTGAATTCGAAGGTGAAGATGTGTATTCGAAAGGTATACGTATGCATGACTTTGCGGAGATATACGAGAAACTTGGTGTTAGGCTTGCGTATAACTTGGATGGCGGAGATTCTGCGTTTGCCTATTTTGATGAAAAAATATTGCGTCAGGATTATGAAAGAGCTACCGAGCCCGGTGCAACGCCGCGAAAAATATACGATATTATCGTAATCGGCGAGGTGGATAAATGAAATTTGCCGTAAAATGCTTGAAAAATTTGATAGTGCATCTAACACTCGTTTTGTCGGTTTTGGTGTTATTCGCAATACTTGCCGACTCTGCCTTACCGGAAATGAGATACATAAACACGACGGATACGGGCGTTTTACTGCTCGTGTATGCGGTTTTGGCGGTAAATTCTGCAATTGTATATATTTTTGAGAGCCTGCGTTTCGGTAAAAAAAGCGTGATTTTGTCGGTGCTTATGCCACATGGCACCCTCGTACTTTCCGTTGTTGTGCTTGTCCTGACGATAACGAATTTTTTTAACAGATCTATGGGATTTATTACGAGTGCGCTTTCGATAGCACTGTTTTTGATCTATGCCATGCTTGTGCTGATGCTTTCGCTCGGCAATATTGAGTATCTTTGCGAGGAGTGCGAGCGATGAAAGCTGTAATTTTCGATATGGACGGACTGCTGCTTGACACGGAGCGGCTTGCCGCGCTTGCGTACGATTACGCAGGTATGGCGATAGGGATAGGTTGTGCCGGATATATGATCGAGCACGTACTGGGGCTTACGGTTACGGCGGCAGATGCGGTTTTGGAGGCTGAGTTCGGCGACGATTATGATCCTATCGCATTCGCGGCGGCAAAACGCAAATTTACGCTCGAATACGAGGCAAAGTATGGGGTGCCTGTCAAGCCGTATGCGAGGGAGATTGTCTGTGGGTTTGCGGCGCGAGGCTTCAAGCTTGCGCTCGCCTCGTCCACGTATTCGGAAACTGTGAAGCGCCAGCTTTCCGCCGTCGGAATTTACGACAAATTCGACGTCGTTGTTACGGGAGATCTTGTCGCGAGATCAAAACCCGAACCGGACATTTATCTGCGCGCTTGCGAGCTTCTTGACGTTGCACCTTGCGACGCGGTCGCGCTTGAGGACGGCAAAAACGGAATCCTCTCCGCTTGTGCGGCAGGCTGTAAGGTCATAATGGTGCCGGATCTTTGGAAGCCGACTGACGAAATCCGTCGGCTTGTCTATGCCGTCGCGCCGGACTTGAAAGAAGCGTCGGGTTTGATTATGACTATGTGAAAAAGAAATCTCCCGACAATTGTCGGGAGATTTTTTGATTACAGTTTTCTTCCGGTCAGCTCGGTTGCTTCAAGCTGACAGCGAACGCAAAGCTCCGCCGCGAGCAAAGCATGTTCTTGTGTCATTGCGGTTTCGGTTCGGTCTATGCAGTCTCGAATGAGCTTACCGAAGTAGGGAAAGCCGGTTTTTCTCGTCGCGTTCACATAATGCTCGCCGGATTTGTTCGCCCAAAATACGTGATTTCCGCCGCGCGTTCTTGAAAGGTCAATGTATTTCCTGAGTTCGATGTATCCGTCCGTGCCGAGGACAAAAGTCCTTCCGTCGCCCCATGTTCCGAGACCGTCCGGCGTGAACCAATCCACGCGGAAATAGCAGGACGCGCCGTTGTCGGCAACGAGAGTTGCATCACCGAAGTCGTCGAGTTCGGGATATTCGGGATGATTGTAATTTCCTATTTTTGCGTTGACGATGCTTGCCGATTTTGCCCCGGTGAAGTGCAAAAACTGCTCGATTTGATGACTTCCGATGTCGCAAAGTATACCGCCGTAATATTTTTTGACGAAAAACCAATCGGGGCGTCCGGCGGCGCCGAGCCTGTGCGGTCCCATGCCTATGACTTGGATGACTTTACCGATCTCGCCCGTTTCAATCAAATTGTCGGCAAAAATTGCGGCTTCGTTTTGCAGACGTTCGCTGTAACAAACTGCGTACTTTCTGCCTGTTTTGTCGATTGTGCGGCGAACCTCCGCAAGTTGGTCGAGCGTTGTGAGCGGCGCTTTATCAACGAAATAATCCTTGCCTGATTTCATGACGCGGATTCCGAGCGCGGCGCGCTCGCTTGTCACACAGGCGGAGACGACGAGCTTGACCTCAGGATCGGATAGTATCTCGTCCTCCGAGCGAGCGACCTTGGCGTTGGGATAACGCTTCAAAAATGCGGAAAGCTTTATCGGATCGGGATCGTATGCCCATTTCAGCGTTGCGCCTGCGTTGATCAGGCTTCCGGTCATACCGTAGATGTGACCGTGATCCATGCCTATTGCCGCGATGACAAATTCCCCCGGCTTAACGACCGGAGAAGGCAAATTCTCCGTAATGCAGTTCATGCTGTCCATATTGTTAGCCATTTTTGTTCCCTCTTTTTATATATGGTTGTGCTGAAAAAATGACAGCGGTTAGGGGTGATTATTCTGTTTCGATTTTGAACACGACGGGCATTTCGGATGAGACGTTCTTTGTATTAATGCGAAGCGCTTCGCCGTCGCGCGACCATTCGGGAGTTTCGTCGAAGCCGAGCACTGATACAGATTTGATGATGCCGTGGAAGAACGGTTTTGACGAAGCATCTCTGTCCGCGAGCGATTTGAGCGCGACGCTTCCCGATTCGGGATAATTTAACACAAACGCGTAAATCGACGATCCGCGGCAGGTATATCTGATATCCTCTGAGGTGAAGCTTTTCTTTCCGTTATCGGTGAATTGACCTTCGGGGATCTCCGTCGGACCTTCTGCCGAAACGCGCCAAGGACGGGAGCCGTAAACAGCTTGTCCGTTGATTTTGAGCCATTTGCCTATTGAAAGCAAAATGTTTGCGTCCTCGTCTGTTATTGTTCCGTCGGCGCGGGGACCGATGTTAAGCAGGAGAGAGCCGTTTTTACTGATGATATCGACAAAATCTCGAACGATGTCAACAGGATCTTTGAAGTTATTATTGTCCGTGTAACACCACGAATTGCGTGCACACGCGGTGTCCGTTTGCCAAGGGTAGGGCTTGCAGTCCGCGAATTGACCGCGTTCGATGTCAACCGTCGCGCATCCGAACGCGAATGCGTCGTGTTTGTAGCAAATGACGGGTTCAAAGCCGAGTTCGTCGGCACGATTGTAATAATAAGCGGCGAATTTGCGAAGATAAGGCTTTACGGCGGAGTGTTGTATCCACCAATCGAAATAGACGAGCTTCGGCGTGTATCTGTCTACGATCTCGCAGCAGCGGAGCAGCCAATCTTCAAGATATTCCTGCGTCGGCGTGGGAGACGAGAACAGATCGTGATGGTTGGGTTCGGGCATGGATGGCCAATAAAAATCTCCGAGCGCAAGCGGCTCTTTTATGTCTGAGTCGAAATCCTTGCCGTGACTCATGAAAAACCAATGCTCGACTCGATGAGATGAGGCACAAAGCTTCATGCCGTGCTTTTCGACTGCGGTTTTCAAGTCTCCGAGGATATCTCGGCAGGGACCTTTATCCGCGGCATTCCATTCGGAAAGCTCGCTTTTGTACATTTGAAAACCGTCGTGATGTTCGGCAACGGGAACGACATAGCCTGCTCCTGCGTCGGAGAAAAGCTTTGCCCATTTGTCGGGATCAAAATTCTCGGCTTTGAACATCGGGATGAAATCTTTGTAGCCGAAATCGCGGTGATTGCCGTAAGTTTTTACGTGATGTTCAAATTCGCGCGTGCCCTCAATGTACATATTGCGTGAGTACCATTCTGAGCCGAATGCGGGGACGGAATACACCCCCCAATGGATGAATATGCCGAATTTTGCGTCACGAAACCATTTCGGCGTTTCGTATTGTGAAAGGGATTCCCAGTCGTCTTTGAATCGTCCTTTTTCAATCGTATCGTTTATTTTTTTTAGATAAGCTTTGCGGTCAGCGATGTTCATGTTGAAGCCTTCCTTTTCGGTATTTATAATGCTCTGTAACAGCATACATTATTGTAGCACAAAGCGACGAAAAATGCGACATTTTGAACAAATATATTTTTGTTGGTTCATATGCTTGTCAACGATGTGTAAGACGGTTGAAGTTAATATGTTCGGACACACTTTGTGCTTGTAATGCGTGGAAAAATATGCTATAATGTATTGTAGATAAATTTATGTACGGAACGATGTCCGCGCGAAAGGATCGTATTAATATGAAAAAATCAAATTTTCTTCAGTGCGGAGAAATTATAAATACTCACGGCGTCAAGGGCGTTGTCAAGGCGCGCTCGGATTGTGACTCGCCCGAAATTCTCGCATCGCTTGATCGGGTTTATACAGATGCAGACGGCAAAAATGTGCTTCACATTGAGGACGCGTCTTTGCAAAAGGGGTTTGTACTTTTAACACTCACCGAATCGGATTCTGTTGAGTCCGCAATCGCACTAAAGGGTACGGTACTCTACGCTTCGCGTGAAGATCTTTCGAATTTTATGGCTGACGGTGACAGATTCATCGCAGATTTGATCGGATTGCCGATAGTTCATGCCGACACAAAAGAAAAGCTCGGAACGCTTCGCGATGTTATCAACCGCGGCGCGTCGGATATATATGTAATCGACACCGATTCGGGTGAAAAAATGATGCCTGCCGTCAGTGAGTTTGTTTCGGAGATGACGGATGAGGCAATTTACGTGCGTCCGATTCCCGGTATGCTTGACTGAAATGAGATTTGAAATAATGACGCTTTTCCCCGAAACTGTACGTGCCGTGCTCGATTCGAGCATTACGGGACGCGCGCAGTCTGCGGGATATATAACTGTAAACACACATAACATACGGGATTATACGCTTGATAAGCATCGCAGAGTTGACGATACACCATACGGTGGCGGCAAGGGGATGCTTATGATGCCTCAGCCTGTTGTGGATTGCCATGAAGCGATCGTGAGCACTCTGCCGGAGGGCGCGAAGGTCAGAACGCTTTATATGTCCCCGAAGGGCAAGGTTTTTACGCAGAAAAAAGCCGAGGAGCTTTTGGAATATGATGCGGTGATCATTTTGTGCGGTCACTACGAGGGAATAGATCAGCGAGCGCTTGATATTGTTGTCGATGAATATGTTTCGGTCGGAGATTATGTCCTCACCGGCGGTGAGATTCCCGCTTGCATCATCGTTGATGCGACGTCAAGACTTGTGGACGGAGTGCTTGCCGCGCCGGAATGCTACGAATCCGAAAGCCTTCAGGACGGACTTTTGGAGTATCCGCAGTACACAAGACCTCCCGTTTATCGCGGAGTTGCCGTCCCGGACGTGCTTTTGTCCGGACATCACGGAAATATTGACAAATGGAGACGTGAACAAGCGCTTAAAGTGACGCTGGAGAAGCGCCCGGACTTGATCGAAAACAAATCCGATGTCACTGAATAAGAAAGTTGCGGTTATGCTAATATGAGCGAAAAAAGAATGTCAAAACGGAATAAAAAGTCAGTGGGGATTTTTGAGTACGCGCTTACGTCATATGATAAGCTGGCTGAAAAATGGCAAAAGAGCGTTGTGTCGTCGGTTTCGTACAGGGTTTCTGTGTCCAAAGCCGCTTCAAATGTACGTAAATTGGCGGCACGCTCGTCGGAAAAAAGCGTACTGCTCGGTACGATGAGACGATTTATCTCAAAGCTTCCTGCCGTGACGCTTCGCGCTTACGGAACGTTTATATTCTCGCTCGGCTTTTATTCGGCACTTGTTTACGTCATAAAGGCGATTGCAACGACGCTTACTGCCGATATGGATGCGCTCATCTTCAGCGGCATGCTGATATTGGTCTCTATTCCGCTACTCTTATCGACAAAGACGCTTGCGGAGGCGGTGCTCGAAAGCAGAATCGGTTCGTTTATTGCGTTTGACATTTTGGGCTGTCGCCCCGAAGCGGCGCGCATGGTGAAGAAGCCGATAAAACGTTGCGATTTGCCGATGGTGATCGGTATGGTGCTTGGACTTTGCTCATTTTATTGTGATATTGAATATATAACAGTTGCGGTGGTTGTTTGCGTTGTTTCGTATTTTGCGTTTACCGTTCCCGAAGGCGGTGTGGTTGCGTTTGTCGCTTTTGCGCCGCTTATGAACGTTTCTGCGGTTAAGTATGGCATATGGGTGTTGACTATCGGCTATGTTTGCAAGATTTTGACGGGAAAACGCGCGTTTAAGCTCGATTTTTGCGACTCGATAATGCTTGTTTTCGGGTTTACGGTGCTTTTGGGTGATACGGTGCATTACGGTAACGGTACGGAAATCGGCACCTCGTCGCACGTTTGCGCAATTTTGCTTTATTTCCTTATAGTGAATCTCATTCGCAACGACAAATGGAAAAAGACCTGCCGCGCGGCGGTCGTTTTCGGCGGAGCATTAACGGCGGTGATGTTTGTCGCGTCGTGCTATTTGCCCGAACGCTTGTCGGACCTTAGTTTTGCGTCCGGCTCGCTCGAACGCACAAAGCAGATCTTTACGGAGCTGATGCAAAATGCTGACTCCTCCGCACTTTATATTGCGGCTGTGATTCCGATGTTGATGGCGGATGTTGCGGGTGAAGGTGAAAAAAAGAAGCCCTCCGGCGGATCTGCGGTGATTGCCGTTTTAATGCTCGCTGCCGCGGTGATGAGTGGTTCGCGAAGCCTCTGGCTCAGCGTTGCGATCGGAGTGATTGTGTTTTTGATCTTCCTCAATCGTAAATTTGTTGCTTTGCCGGTCGCGGTTGCGGTTTTGATCCCCATTTCGTTCCTCGTGCTTCCCGATGAAATTGCGATGCACATCAAAGTGCTGTTTGATTTTTCGGGAGAGGGAACGGTTGCAAATGTAAATGTCCGTGAAAACTCGATCCGTATGCTCCTCGACAATTTCCTCGGAGGCATCGGAAGCGCGGATGGCGTTTTTTCTTCGTATTATGCTGCTTACACGGGCACGGAAACGGCGCCTGACAGCGCGAAAAATCTCTTTCTCGGCGTCGGAGTTGCTCTCGGAGTAACGGGGCTTGTCGTTTTCGTTGCGGCGTTGCTTTTGCTGTTCGTGAAAATGTACACTTATGCGAAAGTGAACGAAAGCAAGGACGCTGTGGCGATCGTTGCCGGTTTTGTTGCGATGCTTTCCGGCGGACTTACTGTTGATGTTTTTGCCGATTCCAAGATGTTTTTACTGTTCTTCATATATTCGGCGTTTGTGTCTGCGTATACAGCTTCGGATTCCCTGAAGGACGCGAGAACGGAAATGCGTTTTGAAGCAAACACCGTTTTTTCGTCAAAAGAAATTGAATTTCGATAATGATCGTTTTGCGAGGTGGCTGATGAATAACGAAAAAAGGAAAAATGAAAAGGCAGCTGTTCGTGTTACGGTTGCGGATGTGATCGTATTGCTTTTTGTTGCGGTGTTGATTTTGCTTGTTGTCAAGTATGTTTTTTCTACCGATGCAAACGATGAAACGTATGACATAAGCTATGTAATAAAAATCTCCGAGGTGCGCGATGAGCTTGCGGATAAACTGAAAGCCGGGGATACGCTTTATCTTTCGTCAAATGGGCTTGCGGTCGGAACCGTGACTGCATGCGAATCAACGTCTGCGGTGCTTGACAAAACCGGGCAAACCGTGCCGGGACATTCGGATCTTTATGTAACGGTCACGGTAAAATCGTCCGAGGCGGAGCGTATCATGATTTCCGGTTGCAACATAACGGTAGAGGGCGAATATTCCATGCGAAGTACGGATTTTTCGTTTGAATGCGTGTGCGTCAGCATAGGCAAATAAATTGTCGGATGTGACAGAATAGGAGCTGTATATGCGAAAGGAAAAGGCGGCAGTTGCCGCGCTTGATGTGTTTTTTGTTGTTGTCATTGTCGTTGCTGTGCTCGGAATCGCGGCGAGATACCTTCTTATCGAAGATAACGGTATTCTTGCGGGAACCCCGGAATACAAAGAGGCGGCGATTTCGGTTTTGATAACGAATATAGAAGGAACTTCGTCCGATTATTTCGTTGAAGGCGGCGAGTTTTCCGTTATGGCGGAAGGGTATCCGTGTACGATCGTTTCGGATTTTATCGTCACGCCTGCGGAATACCTCGAAGAAAACGAACAGGGTGAACTTGTGATAGCATATCATGACGAAGAAAACGGTAACATTGATTGCCGCGGTGCACTCAAGGTGACCGGCGTCTACCGTGACGGCTTTTATTTTGTAGAGGGCGAGACGATCGTGACTGCCGGGATGGAGGTTATCCTCACGGACGGAAAAATAAGCGTGACTGCGCTCGTTACGGATGTTTCGTTGATCTCATAAAGCTTGAAAATAGTGAAAAATTGCACAAAAGCGGTGGCTTTGAACGAAAAAATACATTAATATGTACAATTGATTTTGAAGCCTCAATTTGGTATAATGGCAGTGATAATCAAAATTGCCTGTTTGTAGATTTTTTTTCGATGTTTATCGTGGAGGATATAATGATTTCTAAGAGCGTCACTGTGGAAAACAATGTGGGACTTCACGCAAGACCTGCAACATATTTTATTCAGAAGACCAACAGCTATGCAAGCTCCGTTTGGATTGAGTGCGAATGCGGTAAGGTTAATGCCAAGAGCCTCCTCGGAGTGCTTTCTCTCGGCATAGACAAGGGTACCGTTGTTAATATCATTGCGGACGGCGTTGACGAAAACGAAGCTGTTGAAGGTCTCGCTGCTCTGATCGAAACCGGATTTTCCGAGTGATCGGTCGATAAATAATGAAATTGAAAAGGCGGATGCATAGCATCTGCTTTTTTGCTACATTATATAATTTATTGTGGTGAAAAAAGTGAAACAAACAAACGATGCAAAGGAGCGCCGTCGTGCGCTTTTCCGCGAAGCCTCGGAGCTGCCGCTTTCGCCGGGCGTATATATAATGCGGGATAAAAACGGCAATATAATATATGTAGGAAAATCGCGCGCGCTGAAAAACAGAGTGTCGCAGTATTTTTCCGATACGGCGCATCAGATAAAGACGGAGCGTATGGTTTCGTCCGTTGCGAGCTTTGAAACGATTTTGTGTAAGACGGAAATGGAGGCGCTGACGCTCGAAGCGTCGCTCATAAAGCGCCACGAGCCTAAGTACAACATAAAGCTCAAAGATGCAAAAACTTATCCTTATATTAAAGTCAAAATCTCGGACGATTTTCCGAGATTGACCGTAACGCGTAAAAGAGACGCGGAAAAGTCCGGCGAGGCGCTGTACTTCGGACCGTATTCGTCTGCGGCGGCGGTGAGAGACATTGTTACGTCGATGGAGAGGATATTTTTACTCCCTACCTGTAAGCGCGAATTTCCGCGTGACATCGGTCGAGTCGGTTCTTGTGTTTATGAGCAGATGGGGCGTTGCTGCGGCGTGTGCAGGGGGCGGATCTCGTCGGAGGAATACAAAGAGAATCTAAAATCCGTCATCACGGTTTTGAAGGGGGACATAAAATCCGCTACGTCGGAGCTGACGGAACGAATGCGTGAATACGCCGAATGCGAAAATTTCGAAGCAGCGGCGCGCTGTCGCGACAGCATTCGCTCGTTGGAGCGGCTGAAGGAAAGGCAAAACGTCGTGGCTTCGCCCGATGTGGAAAGGGACGTTGTCGGTTACTATGAGGATTCGGACGGCGTTTCTGCGTCCTTGACCTTGCTTGTGATCCGCGGAGGTGCCGTCGCGGACAAGCAAAACTTCGATTTCGGTGCGGACCGGGTGTCGGACGGAGAGAGTATGGCGGAGCTGATGACGCTATTGTATTCGTCGCGCGAGTACATTCCGCACGAAATTTTGATCTCGTTTGAGCTTTCGGATGACGAAAAAACGCTTTTGACCGAATATTTGTCCGAACGGGCATCACATCGCGTTACTGTGCGAACGCCGGAGCGAGGCGAAGGCAGGCAGCTTGTCAATTTGGCGGTTGATAACGCTCGCCATTCTGCCGAACAGTATAAAGCAAGGGCGAGGTCGGATATTGAAACCTCCGCGAAGCTTGCGTCGATGCTCGGACTTGAGGTTGTCCCGGAGCGCATCGAGTGTTACGACATTTCAAACCTCGGTTCCGAACATATCACCGCCGGAATGATAGTTTCCGAGGACGGTAAAATGAAAAAATCCGCGTACAGGCTGTTCTCAATTGAGGGGAAGACGTCGCCGGACGATTATGCGGCGATGTCGGAGGCGATACGTCGCCGTTTTTCCCATCCTGAATGGGGCGATTTTCCGGACTTGATCTTGCTCGACGGCGGACGCGGTCATGTCGGTGTCGTTAAAGCGGTGCTTCGCGAAATCGGCGCGGAGGTGCCGGTTTTCGGCATGGTCAAGGATGAGCATCATAAGAGCAGGGCAATCGCGACGGAGGATGGCGAGATAAGCATTGCGAAGGAGCAGAGCGTGTTCCAGTTCGTGTACAGGCTGAGCGAAGAAGTCCACAGATTTACCGTTTCAAGCATGCTTCGCGCGAAATCGAAAAACTTGTCGCGTTCGTCACTGACGAATATAAAAGGGATTGGAGCGGCAAAGTCAAAAGTTTTGATGTCGCATTTTGGTACTTTGAAAAGCCTGCGCGAGGCTTCGAAAACGGAGATTGCATCGGTCAAGGGAATATCGAAAGCGAACGCGGACGCAGTGTTTGAATTTTTGCATCGAAATGAAAATAAACAATAAGGTTAGGTGGGATTATGAGAATTATTACGGGTAAGGCGAGAGGAAAAAAACTTATCACGCTTGAGGGAGAGAACACGCGTCCGACGGGTGAAAGAGTGAAGGAAGCGGTGTTCTCGATGATACAGTTTGACATTGAAGGCAGGAGAGTGCTGGATCTGTTCGGCGGTTCGGGGCAGCTCGGACTTGAAGCGCTGTCGCGCGGAGCGGAGTCTGCGGTGATTTTGGACGCAGCTCCCGAAGCGGTGGAGATAATTAAGACAAATGCCAAAACGACAGGGCTGTTCGACAAGTGCAGAATATCCGCGATGGAGTTCGAACCTTTTCTCAAACGAAGTGCGGGAAAAGAAAAATTTGACATAATTTTTCTTGATCCGCCGTACAAAAGCGGTTTTTTGCCTCGTGCGTTGGAGCTGATTGCTCGCGGAGGTATCGCGAACAAAAATGCGATATTGGTTTGCGAAAGCGCGGACGGAAATGTCTTCGGCGGTGACGAAGACCTTGAAGCAAAATACAAAGTTATGCGTTCGTCTAAATACAGCAAGTCGCATGTCACGCTACTCACGCCGGCAGGTGACGAATAAAAATTCACACAAACGAAAATAAGGGAAGCTCCGCATCGCGCGAAAGCGCGATGCGGAGCTTTGTTTTTTTGCGTATTAACTGTCGGAAAAGTGAGCGTTGATTTAAGCCTTTGTTAAGTAAAAAGTCGCAAAAAATCAAAGTCGGACGTTTTTTTCCGGCAGATACGGTGAGAACGTGTTGGAAAACGTCGATATATCAAGAAAAAAGTCGGAAAATGGTAGTAAAAAAATTTGAATATTGACTTGACTTGTATTGTATTTTAATGTACAATAAATTCAAAGTGGTGGAAAGTGGTGCAAAGTGACGCAATTCACCCACTAAAACCGTTTTGAAAGGAGTAAAATGGCGATGTTGAGCTTTTTCGGTGAGTATGCTCAGGTTATAGACGCGAAAAATCGAGTTTTCATTCCTGCGAAGTTTCGCGAAGCTCTCGGCGAGAAAATTTTTATTTTCCAGAATACAGACAAATGCCTTAATATTTACTCCGAGGAAGAATGGACTGCTTACACAAACAAGATCAAAGGTCTCCCGTCCAGCAAAGGCGCAGCGGTTGCAAGATATGTATTTTCAAGTTCGACTGATGTAAAATGTGACTCTCAGGGGCGCATCATAATTCCGCAAAAGCATGTGAATTTCGCGGAGCTGAAAAAGGACATTTACGTTATCGGTGTGGGCGATCACATCGAGATTTGGGACAAGGAAAAACGCGACCTCGACCAGTCCGAAGAAAACATTGCAGATATTCTCGCGATCATGAGAGAGTACAATATCTGATATGGCAAAACGGCATAATAAAGAACAAAACGTCGCGCATGCGATGTGTGACGATGCAAATAAAAACGGTTCGGCTGAATTTTCGCACAAGTCGGTGTTGCTCGATGAATGCATCGAAGGACTCGCGATAAAGCCGAACGGAGTGTATGTGGACGGCACGGCAGGTGGCGGCGGTCACTCATATGAGATAGCGTCACGGTTGACAGACGGACGCCTAATTTCGATAGACCGCGACTCCGAAGCAATCGCCGCGTGCAAAAAACGGCTTGCGCCTTTCGGAGAAAGGGTTACGCTCGTTCACGATAATTACAGAAACCTCGCCTCGATTCTCAAGGAGCTTGAGATCGACGGAATCGACGGCGTGTTGCTTGACCTCGGCGTCAGCTCTCACCAAATCGATACCGTTGAACGTGGCTTTTCATACAGCTCATCCGAACCGGCTCCGCTCGATATGAGAATGTCGAGAGAGGACGGACTCAGCGCCTACGACGTTGTGAACGAATATGAGCCGTCCGAGCTGAAGCGAATACTTTATGAATACGGCGAAGAAAAATATGCATCGCGCATCGTGGACAGGATAGTCGAAGCGCGAGAGAAAGCGCCGATCGAAACAACAACGGAGCTTTCGGATATAATCAGATCCGCGATTCCTTCCGCAACTGTCGAAAAAGGATCGCATCCGGCGAAAAGAACTTTCCAAGCGATACGCATCGAGGTGAACGGCGAGCTTGACGGAATTGAGCCTGCGCTTACCGCTGCGATAGATTCGCTCAAAAGCGGAGGTCGCATTGCGGTCATCACATTCCATTCTCTTGAGGATCGAATCGTTAAAAGAATGTTTGCCGACAATGTTAAGGGGTGTGAATGTCCACCCGATTTCCCGATCTGCGTATGCGGAAAAAAACCGATACTCAAGCTTGTAAATAAAAAACCGATAATATCCGGAGCGAAAGAGCTTGCGGAAAATACGCGAGCAAGAAGCGCAAAGCTCCGCATCGCGGAAAAGCTTTGAAATAAAATTTGAAAGGATGTTGAAAAAGTGACTAACGAACGCGTTAACGTGCAACAGAATATGACTCAAGCGACTTCTCGCCGTGCCGTGACGCCCGCAGTACGTCGCGAATGTCCCGTTGCGGACTACAACACCTCTCAGCTTGTAACCAAGCTTCGCGCAAGAGGAAGCGCAAATGCTCCGCAGCTTCGCGCACCCTCGTCCGATTTGATGCAAAACGCATATAAGACGGTTCCCGGAAAAATCACACGTCAAGCGGCGAATGTACAGGAGATGTCTCCGGTGCTTGACAGCAAATACAGTCCGTATTCGGATGTAAACGTAACAGCAGTTAAAAAAGCACAGGCTCAACGCGCGAAAAACGCGGTTGGCTCAGGTGCGCGTCCTGCAGGTAAACAGCAACCTGCGGAACGTCCCGCACAGCGTCGTGTCCCCGAAACGAAAAAGTCTGCGGCACGTTCGGTTTCTGCCTCCAAGGCTTATCCTGCGCGACGTAAAACACCTGCACAAAAACGTCCTGTTCCGCAGCAGGTCAAGTTCCGCAGTCCTGCACAGAACGCACAGCTTGCGGAGACCGGTCTGCGCGAGGTTGCGTTCAAGAGCGTTCCGTTTCCGAAACTTGTATTTATGGCGCTTATGTTCGCTGTTGTCATTTTCCTTATGATACACAGTGTTGTACAGAATTATGAATACAAAAACGAAATCGCGGAGCTTCAAACGCAGCTCGAAACGCTCAACAAGCAAGCTGATTCTCTCCGTTTGGGTCTTGAGGAAAGAGACGATCTTGCCGAGATCGAAAGACGTGCCGAAGAAATCGGAATGATAAAGAGCAACAGCATCGAGGAAAAATACATAAGCCTCGCAAACAGCGATGTTATTGAGAAATTCGGCGCGGAAAACGAGGATTACGGCTCCTTCACAACGATGCTGAGTGCGGTCAGCCGTCGTTTGTCCAAGTTTTTCAGCGGACAGTAATCTTGGTTGCGGCATAAAGCCGACGGCGAGTCAATATAAATATAAAGCGCATCAAAAGAGTAAGGAGACTTGACATTTTAGGCTCGTTACTCTTTTTGAATGAATGGGATAATTTCGAATTGTGTCGAAAAGAGAGGGGTAGGAGTGAATAATACGAACAAAACGATAACAAAGCGCGCCTACTTTGTTCTTGCGGTCTTTGTGGGCATGTGGCTGGCACTCTCGGCGGTACTTTTTAATATACAAATACTTTCCTATGACGAATATCAGGAAAAGGTTATAAATCAGCTGACGAAAACGACGGAGGTTACCTCGGAGCGCGGTAACATTTACGATTCAAACATGAACCTGCTCGCGGCGAATAAAACCGTGTGGCTCATTTTTATTTCTCCGCAGGATATAATAAATTCGATGGCGTCGGACTTTTCTATGTACGCGCTCGCAACGGAGGATTGGCACAGTCACATCGGCTCGCTCGGCTACCTTTCTTCGCTTCACGAGCTGTCCGAGCTTTATATCTATACGGATGCGGATGGCAACACCTCGTCGTACACGATGGATAAGCTGATCGCAAAGGGGCTTTCGGAGATCCTTGACGTCGATTACACAAAAATTATGGATCTCACGAAGAAAAAGAACCGCTATTACGAGGTCATAAAAAAGAATGTCGAAAAGGAAGAAGCGGATCTTGTTCGCGAGTTCATTGAGGAATACGGCCTTGAAGAACAGATATATCTGAGCGCTTCGACAAAGCGTTACTATCCGAGCGGAAGCCTTGCATGTCATGTAGTCGGTTTTGTCAATTCGGACGGCGACGGCGTGTACGGACTTGAAGCTTATTATAATGACGTGCTGAAAGGCACGTCCGCGTCCTACATCACCGCCACGGACGGAAAGGGCAACGATATGCCCGATTCCTATGAAAGTTACCTTTCGGAAAACGACGGACTCAATATTATAACAACGATAGATTCCTATATCCAGTATGAGCTTGAAAACGTCCTTGAAGAAACCATGCAGACCAACTCTGCGGCAAACAGAGTTGCCGGCATTGTTATGGACGTTAACACGGGAGGAATCCTTGCGATGGCGACAGTCGGCGGATACGATCTGAACGAACCGTATACGCTGACGGAATATTATCAAGCGGCGCTCGATGCAATGGAGCTTGATCCGGACAGCGAGAAATACAAGCAGGCTTTTACAAATCAGCTTTATACGATGTGGAACAATAAAGCCGTTACGGAGCTTTATGAGCCGGGCTCGACATTTAAGATAATAACGGCGGCGATGGCGTTGGAGCTTGGCGCGGCGGATTTGTCGAATCACTTCACCTGTAACGGCAGGATAAAGATTGAGGGGTATTCGTCCCCGATTAAATGTCACAAGCTTGCGGGTCACGGCGAAATTGACTTTAAGGCTGCGCTTCAGCAGTCTTGTAACCCGGCGTTCGTAACCATTGGTATGCGAATCGGACGCGATAATTTTTATAATTACTTCAAAATGTTCGGTTATGGCTCAAAGTCGGGGATAGACCTTCCCGGAGAAACAACGACGATATATCACAGCTATGAGGACTTCTCGAATGTGTCTTTGGCTGTGTATTCGTTCGGGCAGACGTTTAAGGTCACGCCGATACAACATTTGTCCGCGATCGCGGCGGTGGCGAACGGAGGTTATCTCGTAACTCCGCATGTTTTGGATGAAGTTATAGACGACGACGGAAACGTAGTTGACACTTACGAGACGACGGAGAAGCGTCAGGTCTTGTCCGAAACTACTTGTAAAATCCTCGCAACGATACTTGAAGAAGGCGTTTCCGGCAACGGTGGCGCGAAAAATGCTTACGTGGCGGGATATGCTGTCGCGGCAAAGACTGGTACCTCGCAAAAAAGAGACGAAAAAAACAAAACAGTCTATGTCGGCTCTTGCGTAGCGTATGCGCCTGCGGACGATCCGCAGATTGCGGTGCTCATCCTTGTCGATGAGCCTTCCGACAGCTACTATGGCTCTGTCGTTGCGGCACCTTACGTTTCGAAATTGCTTTCGTACGTTTTGCCCTATCTCGGTTTTGAACCGCAATATAAAGAGGGCGAAAGCGCGTCGATCGAGTCTGTTGTCAGCGATTATACAGGACTTACGCTCACAACGACGGTTTCTTTGCTTGAAAAAAACGGCTTTGATTACACAATAGTCGGCGACGGCGATTCCGTCACGGCTCAGTGGCCGACGTCGGGAACGATTGTTTCCGAGCTTTCGAAGAAGATTGTCATATACACGAATGGCGAGAAGCCGGAGGCGACCGTCAAGGTGCCTAATGTTGTCGGCAAGACGGCGGAAGCGGCGAACAGACTCATCATCAATGAAAAATTGAACATCAGAATAGACGGTGCCGCGAATTATACAAGCGGAAGCGGCGCGACCGTTATTTCGCAGTCACCCGAAGCGGGAACACTCGTGCCTGCCGGAACTGTTATTACGCTTGAATTTATGCATCTGTCCGATACAGACTGATAAGGAGGAAACGCCGACGAAGCTTTCCGGGCTTTTGAGGGGAATCTGCGATTCACCCGTGAAGGAAGTCGAAATTTCGGATGTGACCGCCGACAGCAGAAAGGCGGGTAAGGGCGTGCTTTTCGTCGCGGTAAAGGGCGAGCATTATGACGGAAACGATTTTATTTTCGATGCCGTTTGCCGCGGAGCGGAGGCTGTCGTTACGGAAGCGGATGTTTGTGAAAAAACATCCGCACAAATATTTATCGTTGATGACGCAAAATCGGCGCTGGCGAGGCTCTGCGCGAGGATTTACGCAAGAAAAGCGAACTCAAAGGTGATTGCCGTCACCGGCACGAACGGAAAAACAACAACTGCAATGCTCGTTGCGAGTATCTTTTCCGCTGCCGGATGTAAAACGGCGATAATAGGAACGCTCGGAGCCGGGGTTTACGGCGATGAGCTGCGTCCCGTTGAGGGGATGACAACTCCGATACCGGAAAAGCTTTACCGCATCATCGGGGAGTTGTCGGAGGCGGAATATTTGATTCTCGAAGCAAGCTCGCAGGGAGTCGAGGAAAAGCGCCTTGACGGGCTTGCAGACACCGACTGCACTATGAAAGCCGCCGTTTTTACGAATCTTTCGGCGGAGCATCTTGACTATCACCGCGATATGGAGAGCTATTTTCGTTCGAAGATGCGGCTTTTTACCGATTTCGGCTTCGAACGCTCGATCATTAACGTCGATGACGGATATGGAAAGCGAGTGGCTGCTATCGCGAAATGCGCGGTTACTGTTGGGTGCGGAGCGGAATACGAATCCGGCGAAATTTCCCGCACGGCAGACGGCGTTGAGTATGTTATATCTTCGCCGCGGTTGAGTCTTGAAGTGAAGTGTCCGTTTGCTGGGGCATACACCGTTGAAAATACGTTGCTTGCTGCCGCGGTTGCGCTTTCGGAAGGCATGAATCCGACAAATGTTGTGACAGCGATCGGAGCTTTTTGCGGACTGAGGGGTAGGATGGAGAAACTGGACACGGGCGGTTTTTGCGCTGACGTGTTTGTGGACTTCGCGCATACGCCCGAAGCCGTAAAAGCGCTTCTAACGTCTGCAAAAGTGAGTTTCCCGAATCGAAAAATAAAGCTTCTTTTCGGTTGCGGCGGCGACAGAGACAGATCCAAACGCGCCGTTATGGGGCGAATTGCAACGGAGCTTGCGGATTTTACCGTTATCACTTCCGACAACAGCAGAAGCGAGCGTCCGCAGGACATAATTTCGGACATTTTGAAAGGTGTGGATGCAAATTCGTCATATTGCGTCATACCGGACAGAAAAAATGCGATAGAATATATATTGAAAAATGCCGAGGCAGGGGATGTTATCCTGCTTGCGGGAAAAGGTCATGAAGATTACGACTGCCGAAACGGAATGAAAACGCATTTCGACGAACGCGAGATCGTCCGCGAGGTAACGGATAAAATAAACGGATCCTGAAAATATGAAAGGAAAGCGGAAAAAGCCGCAACCGAAATGAAAAACTACATCGAACTTACACTTATGCCGCTCGACGCCGAATCCGTCTGCAAAGTCACGGATGGAACGCTCGTTCAAGTTAACGGAGGTTTCGGCGGGAGAATTCAATACGTAACGACCGATTCGAGAGTCGCTCTCGATTCCGGTATGTTCGTTGCGATCAAGGGAGAAAACTTTGACGGAAACGAATTTATCGAAAGCGCGATTCGAGGAGGCAAGAGACTTGTACTTTGCGAGTGTGCGGACAAATATCCGGCGGATATGCCGGGCGCGGATCTTGTTGTTGTGCCGGATTCGGTAATTGCGCTCGGAAAGCTTGCGAAGCATTACATATACGAAAGCGGCGTGAAAACCGTTGCCGTCACCGGTTCCGTCGGCAAGACGACGACAAAGGAGTTCATTTATGCCGTCCTTTCGCAGAAATTCAGAACGCAAAAGACCGTGGGCAACAAAAATAATGAGATCGGTCTGCCGGAGACAGCGCTCAAAATCGAGCCGGACACGGAATATGCCGTTTTTGAATGCGGAATGAGCGGACTCGGCGAGATCGAGTACCTTTCGAAGATCGTTTGCCCCGACATCGGCGTTATAACGAATATCGGTTCGTCGCATCTTGAGCATCTCGGCACGCGCGAAAATATCGCAAAAGCAAAGCTTGAGCTTGCGCTCGGAATGTCTACGGACGCGCTTTTGATTATAAACGCCGACGAGCCGCTTTTGACGGAATCCGATACGGTTAAAAATCACGGCCGAGTAGTTACGGCAGCTCTCCGCAACAGAAACGCCGATTACAGAGCGCTTAATTTGAGAACAACAAAAACCGGAACCGTGTTTGACCTCATTTACAACAACCGCGTTGCGGCGAATGTGGAGATACCGATATTCGGTGCGCATAATGTTTACGATGCGCTTTATGCGTTTGCAGTTGGTATTGAGGCGGGTATGACGGAAGCGGACATACGTCTCGGACTTATGGCATACAAGGGCGCGGATATGCGTCAAAAAATATACGACATCGGCGGAATAACCGTTATCGAGGACTGCTACAATGCAAGCCCCGAATCAATGAAGGCTTCGATAGATGTGCTTGCGTCGCTGGCGAAAACAAAGGGCGGCAGAGCGACTGCCTTGCTCGGAGATATGAAAGAGCTCGGAGAATACAGCGTGTTTATGCATCAACAAATCGGCGTTTATGCGGCTAAGGCAGGCGTTAAGGTGCTTTACACCTATGGTAAGATTGCGGAAAATATTGCGGAATCCGCAGTCACGAGCGGAATCAGAGCGCAAAACGTATACGTCAACCTCGATTCCGATGCACCGAATGTGACGGGTGATATGATCCTGTCCGCGGCGAAGCAGGGAGATGTGCTTTTGGTAAAGGCATCGAGAGCGGTTGCCGCCGAAAAGGTTATCGAGTATATCAAGAAAAAGCTCGGATAAAACGGTTTACACCGAAAGGAATACTAACGAAAAATGGACAAATATATTATCATAACGGCGGCGAGCGGACTTGTCACGTTCCTTTTGACATTTCTTTTCTCTCGCATCATTATACCTATCCTCAAAAGCAAGAAAATGGGGCAAAGAATCCTTGAAATAGGCCCTCGTTGGCATAAGTCTAAGGAAGGCACTCCGACAATGGGCGGAATCGCGTTTATCTTTGCGATGACGATCGCGATGACAATTGCGATAACCTTTATCACGATCAAAACCGGATCCGTTCCCGTGATGCTTACGGCGACATTTGTGTATGCGCTGTCATGTGCTTTTATCGGCTGTATTGATGACTCCGCAAAGCTTAAAAAGAAGCAAAACGAAGGCTTGACCGCGATTCAGAAGCTTGTGCTTCAGATCGTCACCGCGAGCGCGTATACGGCAGTGCTGGTTTATTTCGGCTGCATCGGGGATTCGCTTTACATCCCGTATTTTGATGTTTGGTTCAATGATCTCGGCTTTGTGTATTACGCATTCGTTGTGTTTATGCTTGTGGGAGTTAACAATGCGGTCAATCTCGGTGACGGTATTGACGGGCTTGCTTCCTCCGAAGTCGGCGTGATCGGAATCTTTTTCGTGATTGTTGCGTTCGTTAAATACGGTGACGTTACATATATAGCTACCGAGCTTGGCGTGCTTGGCGCTTGTATGATCGGTGCGGCTGTCGGTTTCCTCATTTACAATTTTCACCCGGCGAGAGTCTTTATGGGCGACACAGGTTCGCTTTTCTTCGGAGCGCTCGTTATGGGTGGAGCGATTATGCTCGACAACCCCCTTATCGTTGTAATTTACGCATTTATGTTCGTTTTGGAGGCAGTTTCCGTTATGATTCAGGTCGGCTATTTCAAGCTGACTCACGGAAAGAGATTCTTCAAGATGGCGCCCATACATCATCATTTTGAAAAATGCGGTTGGAGCGAAAATAAGGTCGTGGCTGTGTTCACGTCTGTGACGGCGATCTTCTGCCTGCTCGCATATTTCGGACTATATTCCATACTCTGATTTTACAGTTTTGCAAATCTGCCGAAAGGAGGCTTGACGTATGAATATGAACCGCAGCAATGACAGACAGCTTGTGAAGAAAGAAAACTCGCTTCCGTCCGTTCGTGAAGAAATTGCGGAAGGACGCAAAAAAACGGAATACGAGCGAATCAAGACCTCTCCGGACGGCATTTTGATCGTGATAATCGTTATACTGGTCTGCATGGGGTCGCTTATGGTATTCTCGGCAAGCTATCCCTACGCGATAAGTCAAAACAAGAGCAGTTATTACTACCTCAAACGCCAGATTGTCTTTGCGTCGCTCGGCTTTGTCGCGATGGCGATCGCATCGAAAATTCCGTATGATTTTTACAAAAAAATCGCGTGGTATGCATATGGTGTGGCGGCGGTTTTGCTGGTGCTTGTGCTTATCATGGGTGTGAGCGAGGGTGAGGCGCAAAGGTGGCTTGTGATTCCCGGAACGGGAATTTCGCTTCAGCCATCCGAGATTATGAAAGTCGCGCTTATACTTGTTATGGCACGGTATGTCAGCATAAACGCCGAGTATATGATGCAAAAGACGTCCGGCAAGCTGCAATTTTTGTACGGAACCGTGTACCCGACGTTCATTCTGTTCCCCACTTGCGTGCTCGTTTTGCTTGAAAAGCATCTCTCCGGTACGGCGATCATCTTTATGATCGGCTGCATTATTCTCTTTATCGGCGGCTCAAATCTGTTTATGCTTATCGGCACGTATTTGCCGATCGGACTTGTCGGAGGCGGACTCTTTCTTTACTTGAATCCCTACGCTTGGAAGCGTGTTTTGACGTTTTTTAACGATAACGCAAACGCACTTGACGAGGACTGGCAGACGACGCAGGGCCTTCTTGCGATCGGTTCGGGCGGACTTTTCGGAGTCGGACTCGGCGAAAGCAGACAAAAATACGGTTACGTATCCCAGCCGCAGAATGACTTTATTTTCACGATACTTTGCGAGGAACTCGGCTATATCGGCGCGATTTTTGTCATAATTTTGTTTATTTTGCTCCTGTGGCGCGGATTTACGATTGCAAGACGCGCCCCCGACGTATTTTCTTCGCTTGTGGTGTACGGAATAATGAGTCATGTCACCATTCAGGCGGTTTTGAACATTATGGTCGTTACCGATTCTTTCTTTAATACGGGCGTGTCGTTGCCGTTCTTTTCGTACGGTGGCTCGTCTTTGGTAATGCTAATGACGGAAATGGGAATCGTGCTTTCGATCTCGCGGCATTCGCGGCAGAAAAAGCTTTGAAAACAGACCGAACTGACTTAACGTAAGTCGCAAAGGAGACAATTATGCGAGTTTTAATGACGGGCGGCGGAACAAGCGGTCACGTTAATCCGGCTATTGCGATAGCGGAATCCATAAAATTGAATTTTCCCGGCTCGGAGATTGCCTTCGTAGGCACTCCGCGCGGAATCGAAAATAAAACAGTCCCGGCGGCGGGATATAAGCTGTATCACGTTGACGTGAGAGGTATAAGACGTTCGCTTTCGCCTGCGAACATACGCGCTGCATACTTGGCGGCGACATCACCGTACCGTGCGAAAAAAATAATCAAAGAATTCAAGCCCGACATTGTTATCGGAACGGGCGGTTACGTTTCGTGGCCCGTATGCAAGGCGGCGTCGATGATGGGCGTGCCGTGCATGCTTCACGAGGCTAATGCTTATCCCGGTGTCGCGGTTCGTATGCTTTCCGGCTCGGTGGACAAAATTTTGCTGAATTTCGACAAGAGCGCGGAATATTTGAAATGCCCGAAGGAAAAGCTTGTGACTGTCGGTAATCCGCTTCGTAACGGCTTTACACCGTCTGCGGACATAAAAACGGCTAAAAAGGCGATCGGCGCGGACGGCTACGAAAAAATGATTCTTTCGTACGGCGGAAGCCTCGGTGCGCAGTATGTGAATGAAGCCGTGCTGGCGATGATGCGTGACTACACAAAAAATCATCCCGAAATTCTTCATGTGCATGCGGTAGGTTCGATCGAGCTTGCCGATGCAACGAAAATGTTCAATGATTACGGTCTTGCGGACGCTCCGAATATTAAGCTTTTGGAGTACATATACGATATGCCGGCTCAGATGGCGGCAGCGGATCTCTTGATCTGCCGTGCAGGTGCGATGACGATTTCGGAGGTTGCGATGATGCAAAAGCCGACGATATTCATCCCGTCACCGAACGTAACGGAAAATCATCAGTATAAAAACGCGAGAGTGCTTGAAGAGCAGGGCGCGGCGGTCATAATCGAGGAAAAAGATTTGGATGGCGGCAAGCGCTTGACGGAGGTCGCTTCTCGTCTTCTTGAGGACGATGTAGGAAGAACCGAAATGGGACGTCTTGCAGGCGCGTTTGCCGTGACGGATGCGAATCGGCTCATAATTGAGGAGATCAAAAAGCTGGTGTGATCGGCTTTTTGGGGTTGATTTGAAGATGACAGATAAGAAAACAGAAGCTCCGAGGGGAAAAAACTTTTTGACCAAGGAAGAAAAAAAGCTGCTCAGACGACTGAGACGTCAATCCGGATACGCCAAAAAGAGCGCGGAAGAAAAAAAGAAGCTCGATCTTGAGCTTACAGAAATAGCGAAGCGAAGTCTTGAAAGAAAGTCGGACGAAACGACGTTTGCAAAAAATGTAGCTGTCGCGGCGAAGCACAGCTCGCGCGTGTATTTTAAGGCGAGATGGCGTTTTTTGACGTTTCTCGTTACGGCGACGTTCGTCCTGCTTTTGACGATTTACATTTTGCATGCGTATGTGTTTGTTGTCGCTTCGGTTGAGGTCGTAGGAAATATGCGCTACACTTCGGACGAGATTATGTCTGTTTGCGGAATAAGCGTAGGGGACAAGCTTTATGATCTGCCTGTTGACGAGGACGAGCTTTCCGAACGGCTGATGAAGGCATTGCCTTATGTTAAGTCGGTGGAGCTGAATCGCGTCATCCCGGATCGGATCGTTATTGAAGTGACGGAGGACACGGCGGAGTTCGTGGCTGAAATTTACGGTGAATATGTACTGTTGTCCGAGAATATGAGGGTGCTTGAAATCTGTAACGACGATCTTACGGAAGATTACATCAAGCTTGTTTTACCGGACGTTAAAAATGCGGTTGAAGGCGAACACATCGAATTCAAAGACGATATGCTCGACGTCGCGAAAACAGCGGCAGCGGCAGTCTGCTCGGACATTATGAAAGAGGGGACATCCGTGCTTGATATATCGGACAGATTCGGTATTTGGGTCGCGTACGATAATCGTTATAAGCTGATGTTGGGCGATGTCAACGACATTGAACTTAAGCTTGCGATCGCGTTTGAAATCATGAAGGATGAGGCGTTTTCCGGTGGCAACAAGGGAACTATATATCTCGAAAACACGGAGAGTCCAAGCGCTATTATAGACAACAGTATAACATTTGACTGAGTTTTTTGCTGCTTCCAATGCGCAAAATTTCGGTGAAAGCGCGTCGAAAGTGTAAAAAAACGTTGAAAAACATAGAAATACCAAATAAAAATACAAAAAAACTATTGCAAAACAAGCGAAAATCATTTATTATATTATTGAACAAGCAGAAACATATTAGGCACTCGCCTTTGTTAGCCAAATGTAAAAAATAAATGATGCGATGCAGCCGGCACAATAGTCAGTTGCGGAAAGGAACAGGAAATGGCTTTTGAACTTGACGATAACTTTGAAAGCGGCGTGAATATAAAAGTAGTAGGCGTCGGCGGAGGCGGCGGAAACGCCGTTAACAGAATGATCACCTCCCACATCAGAGGTGTGGAATTCATTTGCGTAAATACAGACAAGCAGGCGCTTGTTCATTCGAGCGCTACAAATAAGATTCCGATCGGCGAAAAGATCACAAAGGGACATGGCGCAGGCGCTAACCCCGAAGTTGGTGCTCGTGCGGCAGAGGAAAACCTCGAAGAAATCAAAAATGCCATCAACGGTGCCGACATGGTGTTCATTACGTCCGGCATGGGCGGTGGCACCGGAACCGGCGCAGCTCCCATAGTTGCTCGCGCGGCTAAGGAAATGGGCATTCTCACGGTAGGTATCGTTACCAAGCCGTTTGCTTTTGAGGGCAGACGCAGAATGGCACAGGCTGAAGCAGGTATCGAAAACCTCAGTCAGTACGTTGATTCGCTCGTTGTTATCCCCAACGAGAGACTCGCTCAGGTTTCCGACGCAAGAATAACTCTTATAAACGCATTCGAGATCGCGGACGATATGCTCCGTCACGGTGTTCAGAGTATCTCCGAGCTTATCAACGTTCCGGGTCTTATCAACCTCGACTTTGCGGACGTTTCTTCCATTATGATGGATGCAGGTCTCGCTCATATGGGCGTTGGCGAAGGCAACGGTAAGGACAGAGCCGAAATCGCCGCCAAGGCAGCGATCTCCTCGCCCCTGCTTGAAACTTCCATCTCCGGCGCTACGGGTATTCTCGTAAGCATTTCCGGTTCCCCCGATATGGGACTTGACGAAGTTATCCAGGCATCCACAATGGTTTCCGCAGAGGCTCATCCCGATGCAAATATCATTTGGGGCGCTAACATTGATACATCTCTTGAAGATAAGATGAAGGTTACCATCATCGCTACCGGATTCGCAAAGAAGGACGGCGATCCTCGCGTACAGCGTCACGTTGCTCCCATGCCCGAAACCAAGCCGAAGCAGGAAGTACCGGCAAAGAAACAGGAGCCTGCGGAGTCCGCTCCCGTTAAAGATAATGGCGAGGACCTTTTCTCCGATGGCAACATCTTCGGTGACGATGAGCCCAAGGCTACTCCCGAAGTTGAAACTCCCGTTGAAAATTATGAAGTCGGCGAAGCGGACGAAAATTTCTCAGATGACGATTTCGACGATCTTATGAGTATCCTCAAAAAGACCAGAAACAACAATAACGGCGGAAGAAGATTCTAAAGCCGAAAAAAAGCACCCGAAAGGGTGCTTTTTTATTTTTTATATTCGCTTTTTAAGATCGAAAGGAACGCGATGTCGAGCAGTTCTCCCGTTGAGGGGGAGCGAAAGAACTCGCGCTTTACACCTTCGAGCGTGAATCCGCATTTTCTTGCCACTTTGCCCGATGCGGGATTTTTTGTTGCGTGACAGATCTCTATTCTGTTCACGTTGACTTCCTCAAACAGAAATTTGACAACGGCATTTACCGCTTCCGTCATGTAACCGTTTCCCCAGTAATCAAATCCGGAACAATAGCCGATTCCGGAATGTTCGCTTTTGTCGTTGATTTCAACGACACTGATGCTTCCTATCGGAACTCCGTTGAGGGTGATGCACCAGTTATAATAATCGTTCTTTTCGTATTGTTCGCACCATGAGGCGATGATGAGCTTTGTTGCTTCGACCGATCCGTGAGGTGTCCATGTCATATACTTCGTTACGCGTGCGTCGTTTGCCCAATTTGCAAATATTGCGTCAGCGTCATCGGATGAGAATCGGCGCAGAACAAGACGTTCTGTTTGCAGGGTTACGGTACCTTTGTGAGACAGCATAAATGCTCCTTAATTTTCTTTTGATTTTGAAATTTTGCCG